>NZ_JBHJQI010000076.1:0-37572 GCF_042262805.1 Streptomyces sp. NPDC056361 | reverse complement strand
AGGGCGGGGGACGGCCCGCCCCGGCCGTCGACCCAGCCAGGGCCCGTCCGACACGATCAGGAGAACGCGATGAACGACCAGTGGGACCACACGTACGACGTGGTGGTCGTCGGCTCCGGCGCCGCCGGCATGGCCGCGGCCCTCACCGCCCGGCTGCGCGGACTGACCGCCCTGGTGGTGGAGAAGACCGACGTCTACGGCGGCTCGACGGCCCTGTCCGGTGGCGCGATCTGGGTCCCGGGCAACTTCCACCTGGACGCCGCCGGGCTCGGCGACACCCCCGAGAAGGCCCGCGCCTACCTGGACGCCACCGTCGGCGACCGCGTCCCCGCCGCACGCAAGGACGCCTACGTCACCCACGGACCGCGGATGGTACGGGAGTTCCACGACCGCACGGCCGTGAGGTTCGTCTACACCCCCGGCTACTCCGACTACTACCCCGAGCGGCTCGGCGGCTACCCGCAGGGCCGCTCCGTGGAGCCGCAGGTCTTCGACTTCAGGAGACTCGGCCCCGAGCAGCGCGCCACCATGCGACGTGCCGGGCTGCCCACCTACGGCCTCACCATCACCTCCAAGGACTTCCGGCAGCTGAACATGGTGGGCCGCACCTGGGCCGGCCGCCGCACCGCCGTCAAGGTCGGCGCCCGGGCGGTCAGGGCCCGCCTCTCCGGCCGCGAGCCGCTCTCGCTCGGCGAGGCGCTGATCGCCCGCATGCGGCACTCGCTCGACACCCTCGGCGCCGAACTGTGGCTCTCCGCACCGCTGACCGGACTGGTCGACGAGAACGGCAGGGTCACCGGCGTCCGGATCACCAGGGACGGCCGCGACCTCACCGTCCGGGCCAAGGGCGGCGTCGTCCTCGCCTCCGGAGGCTTCTCCCACGACCAGCGGCTCCGCGAGAAGTACCTGCCGGCGCCCACCTCGTCCGCGTGGAGCTCCGCGTCCGACGGCCAGACCGGCGACGCCCTGGAGCCGGCCGTGGCCCTCGGCGCCGCGACCGACCTGATGGACCGGGTCTGGGGCGCCCCCTCGGTGGTGCCTCCCGAGGGGAGGCCGTTCTTCCTCGTCGCCGACCGCGGGATCCCCGGCATGGTGATCGTCGACGGGGCGGGGGAGCGGTACGCCAACGAGGCCGCTCCGTACCACGAGTTCGTCGACGCCATGTACGCCGCGGACCGGCCGGAGGCGAGCACCGTACCGTCCTGGCTGATCCTCGACGCCACCTCCAAGTCCCGCTACCTCTTCATGGGCCTCTTCCCGGGCCAGGCGTTCCCCAGGCCGTGGCTGGAGAGCGGCTTCGTCAAGAAGGCCGCGACCGTCGAGGAGCTGGCCGCCGGCATCGGCGTCGCCCCGCGGCGGCTGCGGGCCACCGTGGACCGCTTCAACGGCTTCGCCCGCGCCGGCCGCGACGCCGACTTCCACCGCGGCGAGAGCGTCTACGACCGCTACTACGGCGACCCGACGCTGCCCAACCCCAACCTGGCGCCGCTGGAGAAGGGCCCGTACTACGCGATCCCCGTCCACCCCGGCGACATCGGCACCAAGGGCGGCCTCGTCACCGACGCCACCTCCCGCGTGCTGCGCGAGGACGGCACCCCCATCGACGGCCTGTACGCCTCCGGCAACGTCTCGTCCGCCGTCATGGGCGAGACCTACCCCGGCCCCGGCGCGACCATCGGCCCCGCCATGACCTTCGGCTGGCTCGCGGCCGGCCACATCGCCCGTACGCGCTCCGCCGAGGCGAAGTGAGCCGCCCACCGGCGCCTCACGGGCTCCGCCGAGGCGAAGTGAGCCGCCCTCCGGCCGACCACCCGCTCCACCCGGGCCCGGTGCCCCGCCCACCGGCGGACCTGCGGGGCAGGACCGTGATCGTCACCGGCGGAGCACGCGGGATCGGCGCGGAGGCCGCCAGGGTCGCCGTCGCGTCCGGCGCCCGGGTCGTCCTCACCGACGTACGGGAGGAGGAGGGCCGCACCACGGCGGACGGGCTGGGCGACCGCGCCCGGTTCGTCCGCCACGACGTCACCTCCGAGGACGACTGGCGCGCCGTCGTCGACTTCACGGCCGCCGCCTTCGGCCGGGTGGACGGCCTGGTCAACAACGCCGGGATCTCCGGCGGTTCCCACCTCCTGGAGGAGCAGACGGCCGAGGCGTTCCGGCGGGTCCTCGACGTCGACCTCACCGGCGTCTTCCTCGGCATGCGGGCCGTGATCCCGGCGATGCGGGAGAGCGGCGGCGGATCCATCGTCAACATCTCCTCCGCCGCCGGCCTCATGGGCCTGGCCAGGACCGCCGGCTACGGCGCGGCCAAGTGGGGCGTGCGGGGGCTCACCAAGCTCGGCGCGGTGGAGCTCGGCGCCGACCGGATCCGCGTGAACTCCGTACACCCGGGCATGATCCCTACCCCGATGACCGCCCACCTGGGCATCGAACGGGGCGAGGGAGGGTACCCGGACACACCGATGGGGCGGGTCGGCGAGCCGCGGGAGATCGCGTGGGCGGTCGCCTTCCTGCTCTCGGACGCCGCCTCGTACGTCACCGGCGCCGAACTGGCCGTCGACGGCGGCTGGACGACCGGCCCGACCCTGCGACCCGTCGAGGAGAACCCCTGATGCCCGTCGACCTGACAGGAAAGGTCGCGCTGGTCACCGGCGCGGCACGCGGCATGGGCGAGGCCGAGGCCCGCCTGTTCGCCGCCCTCGGGGCGAAGGTCGTCCTCACCGACGTCCTGGAACAGGAGGGGGCGGCGACGGCCGCCTCCCTCGGCGCCGCCGCCCGCTTCGTACGCCACGACGTGACCGACGAACACTCCTGGACGGCCGCCGTGGCCGCCGCCCTGGACGCCTTCGGCCGGCTCGACGTCCTCGTCAACAACGCCGCGATCTACTCCACCTCACCCATCGCCGAGGAGGACCCGGCCCGCCTGGAGGCCATCCTCCGCGTCAACCTGATCGGTCCCTTCCTCGGCGTGCGCGCCGTCGCCGGTGCGATGCGGGACGGCGGCGGAGGATCCATCGTCAACATCTCCTCCCAGGCCGGCCTCCAAGGCATCTGGGGGCACGGCGCGTACGGGGCCGCGAAATGGGGACTGCGCGGCCTCACCAGAACGGCCGCCCTCGAACTCGGCCCGGACGGCATCCGGGTCAACTCCGTCCACCCGGGCGCCATCGCCACGGCGATGACCGCCCACCTGGCGACCAAGGAGCACGCGGGCGCCCCGCTCGGCCGGGTCGGCGAGCCCGAGGAGGTCGCCCGGCTCGTCGCCTTCCTCGCCTCCGACGACTCCTCCTACCTGTCCGGCGCCGAACTCGCCGTGGACGGCGGCGCGTCGGCGGGCCGCATGCCCCTCCTCGACCCGAAAGGAGCCGACACGTGAACCGACCCGACCCCGAGGTGCAGGCCGTCATCGACCTGGCCACCGCCGGCTTCCCCCCGCTCGCCACGGAGATGACGGACATCGCCGAGGTGCGCGCCTTCTTCGCCGCCCGCCCCCGCCCCGCCGTCCCACCGCCCCCCGTCGCGCGCGTCGCGGACGAGGACGCCGACGGCGTGCCCGTACGCGTCTACGACCCCGGTGTCCACGAGACCGCGCCCGTGATCGTGTTCTGTCACGGGGGCGGCTTCGTCCTCTGCGACCTCGACAGCCACGACGAGTTCTGCCGCTCCCTGGCCCGCGCCACCGAGGCAGTCGTCGTCTCCGTCGACTACCGCCGCGCCCCCGAGCACCCCTTCCCCGCCGCCCCCGAGGACGCCTACACGGCCCTGCTGTGGGCGGCGGCGGCCTACCCGGGCCGGCGGATCGCCGTCGCCGGGGACAGCGCGGGCGCCAACCTCGCCACCGTCCTCACCCTGCTCTCCCGCGACCGCGGCGGCCCCTCGATCGCCTGCCAGGCGCTCTACTACCCGATGCTCGACCCCACCCGGTCCCGCCCTTCGCACCGGGAGAACGCCCACGGCTACTTCCTCACCTCCGACCACCTGCGCTGGTACTGGGACGGTTACCTGCCCGACCCGGCGGCGCGCACCAGTCCCTACGCGGCTCCGCTGGCCGGCGCCGACCTGTCCGGGCTCCCACCGGCCCAGATCGTCACCGTCGGCTTCGATCCCCTCCGCGACGACGGCCTCGCGTACGCCGACGCCCTCGCCGCGGCGGGCGTACCGGTCGAGGCCCACCACCACCCCGGCATGTTCCACGGCTTCCTCTCCATGGCGGGCGCCCTGCCCGCCGCGGCCGAGGCCCGCGACACCGCCTTCGCCGCCCTGCGCGCCGCCCTCGCCACCGGCTGACCCCCACGACGCGCGAGTGCGATCACCAGGGGACGACGCCGTCGTCCTCGAAGAACGAACCGGTCGGGCCGCCGTCGGGCAGCGTGGCGAGCCGGATCGGTGTGGACGCGCCCTGTTCAGGGGTGCGGGCCCCTTGGAAGCCTGTGAAGTCGGTCGCGACGAGGCCCGGGCAGGCGGCGTTGATCAGGATGTTCGTACCCGCGAACTGCCGGGCGTACTGCACGGTGAGGGCGTTGAGGAACGACTTCGACGGCGCGTAGGCCGCCATGATCGGGCCGATCTCGATGTCCGGGTCCGCTTGCCGGGTCAGGGAACCGACGCTGCTGGAGACGTTGACGATGCGTGGCGAGGCCGAGCGCCGCAGCAGGGGCAGCATCGCGTTGGTGACCCGGACGACACCCATGACGTTGGTGTCCACGACCGTGCGGAGCACCTCCAAGTCGAGCGCGGTCGGGTCCTGCAGCCACCCCGGGTCCATCTCGCCCGAGACGCCGGCATTGTTGACCAGGGCGTCCAGGCGCCCGGCCAGCCGTTCGATCAGTTCCGCGGCATCAGTGACGCTCTGGTCGTCGGTCACGTCCAGCGGTACCCCGAACGCGTCCACGCCGCCGGCGCGCAGCTTCCCGACGGCGGTTTCGCGTCGGGCCGCGTCACGGGCTCCCACGCCCACGCGGTACCCGAGGCTGCCCAGCCCGGCCGCGATCTCGTACCCGATGCCCTTGTTCGCGCCGGTCACCAGCGCGATCATCGTTTCGCTCATGCCGATGATGTTGGCTCGCGGACGAGTGGCACGGCCAACACCGATACGGTGCCCTGTCATACCTGCCGGGTATCACCGCGTATGCTGCGGCCGTGGACACCCTGGAGACCCGCGAGTTGAGGTACTTCGTGGCCGTCGCCGAGGAACAGCACTTCGGGCGCGCCGCCGAGCGCCTCGGCATGACCCAGCCACCGCTGTCGCGGGCGATCCAGCAGCTCGAACGGCGCCTCGGGGTCTGCCTGCTGCAGCGCAACCGCCGTGGTGTCCGCCTGACCGGCGCCGGAGAGGTGCTGCTGCACGAGGGCCGGGCGGCCCTCGACGCGACCGCTGCCGCTGCTCGCCGCACCCGGCGCGCCGGCGGTGCCGACGGCCCCGGCGGCCCCCGCGGTCGGCTGGTCCTTGCGGTGAAGGCCGCCGCGTCGCACGAACTGCTGCGGAAGCTTCTCGACGCCTACGCTGCCGAGCCCGGCAGTGCCGAGATCGAGGTGCTGCCGTGCGGCATCTCCGAGCAGGAAGTGCTGCTGCGCGACGGACGCGCCGATGTCGCACTCATGCACACGCCGTGGAACTCCCTCGCCGGGTTCGACAGCGAGGCACTGACGACCGAGGGACAGGTCGCCGTCCTGCCTGCCGGTCACCCCCTCGCCGCCCGCGAGACCTTGTCCCTGGCCGATGTCAGGGACGTCCCCGACCTGCCGCTCGCCCGCTGGCCGACCCACGGCACCTACGCACCCGGCCCGGGCCCCGAGATCCGCAACCAGACGCAACTGGCCCAGCTGATCGCCCTCGGACGCACCGTGGCGGTCGTCCCCGACTCCGCCCGCTCCTGGCTGTGGGCCGAGCACACGGCCGTCCCCTTGACCGACGCGCCTCCCGTCGTGACCCACATCGCCTGGCCCGCGCACAGCCGCTCCCTCGCCCTGGCGGGCCTGGTCCGCACGGCCGCACGGCTATGACCGGGTCCTGCCCCCATCGGCCACCACACGGGACCCCGTACGAGACCGCCGGCCCGTACGAGACCGCGGCGGCCCCGCACGGGCCCTGCCTCAGTCGCGTATCAGCGCGAACCCCTTGTACCCCGAGGCCGCCACGTCCGCGATGATCTCCCCGTACACCCCGAAGCCACCGATGAACGGCATGAACACCCGTGGCTTCCCGGGGATGTTGGCCCCCAGGTACCAGGAGTCCGCGGCAGGGAACAGCGTGGCCGCCGCCCGGTCGCGGCACTGCGCGACCCACTCCTCGACGGCCTCCTCGCTCGCCTCGATCGCACGGTAGCCCCGTTCGTCCAGATGACGCAGACAGTCGGCGAGCCAGTCGCCGTGCTGCTCGGCGCAGAGCACGACGTTGGCCATCACGGACGGGCTGCCGGCCCCGGTGAGGTTGAACAGGTTGGGAAAACCGTCGACGCCCAGGCCCAGATAGGTGCGGGGACCCCCGCCCCACACGTCCTTCAGCCTCCGGCCGCCGCGCCCCCGGACGTCCACCCGGTCGACGGCCCCGGTCATCGCGTCGAACCCGGTCGCGAACACGAGCGCGTCCAACTCCACCCGGGTGCCGTCGGCCAGCACGATCCCGGCGGCGTCGATCCGCTCGATCGCGTTCTCCCGCAGGCTCACCAGGCGCACGTCGTCGCGGTTGAACGTCTCGTAGTAGTGCGAGTCCGTGACGATCCGCTTCGTGCCGATCGGGTGGTCCGTCGGCACCATCAGGTCGGCGACGGCCGGATCCTCGATGAGCGCGCGGACCTTCCCCTCCCAGAACGCGCGCGCCGCGTCGTTCGCCGCGCGGTCCGTGAGCTGGTCGGGGAACGTCTTGGAGTACAGGACGCCGCCGAGCTCCCACCGCTCCTCGAACGCCGCCCGCCGCTCGTCGGCGGACACGGCGAACGTCGCCGACGGGTGCGCCACGTGGGGCGAGCCGCCGCCGCTGAGCCGCGCGAGGCGCCGCCGCTCGGGGTAGCCGGCCTTCTGGAGTCGGCGCGTCTCCTCGTCCAGCGGCGCGTTGCCCGCCGGAACGCTGAAGTTCGCGCTCCGCTGGAAGACCGTGAGGTGGGCCGCCTGCTCCGCGATCAGCGGGATCGCCTGGATGCCGGAGGACCCGGTGCCGATCACGCCGACGCGCAGCCCGCCGAAGTCCACGCCCTCGGCGGGCCAGGCACCCGTGTGGTACGTGGCGCCGCCGAACTCCCCGGCCCCCGCGATGTCCGGCACGTGCGTACTGGAGAGGCAGCCGACGGCGAACACGCAGAACCTGGCCGCCACCACCTCGCCGCGGTCGGTGCGGACCGTCCACCGCAGCGTCTCCTCGTCCAGCTCGGCCGAAGTCACCGAGGTCGAGAAGGCGTAACTGCGGCGCAGGTCGAAGCGGTCGGCGACATGGCGCAGATAACCCATGATCTCCGGCTGGGTGGCGTACTTCTCGCTCCAGTCCCACTCCTGCTGCAGCTCCTCGTCGAAGGAGTACGAGTAGTCCACGGACTCCACGTCGCAGCGGGCGCCCGGGTAGCGGTTCCAGTACCAGACGCCGCCCACGTCGTCGCCCCGCTCGAAGCCCCGCACGCGCAGGCCGAGACCGCGCAGCCTGTGCACGGCGTAGAGACCGGTGACACCCGCTCCGACGACCACGACGTCGACGTACTCGGTGATGCTGTCGTTCACGTTCGGACTCTCCTCGTCAGATGGTGGTGTCGCGCGCCGGCCGCCGCAGCGCGTTCTTGTCGACCTTGCCCGCCGCGTTGCGCGGCAGCGCCGGCACGGAGCGGAAGGCCCGCGGCACCTTGAAGTTGGCCAGCCGCTCCCGCGTGTACGCGGTCAGCTCCGCCGCGTCGAACGGAACCCCGGCCGCCGGCACGCAGTACGCGACGCCGACCTCCCCGAGCCGCACGTCCGGCGCGCCCACGACCGCGACGTCCACGACCGCCGGGTGGCCGCGCAGCACCTGCTCCACCTCCGCCGGGTACACGTTGAAGCCGCCCACCACGAACATGTCCTTCAGCCGGTCGGTGATCCGCAGGAACCCGCGCCCGTCGAGCACGCCCACGTCCCCCGTGCGCAGCCAGCCGTCCGCGTCGACGGCCTGCGCGCCGGCATCGGCGTCGCCGGGGCCGTCGGGGTCGTCGAGATAGCCGCGCATCACGTGATAGCCCCGGGTCAGGATCTCCCCGGGCTCCCCGGGCGGAGCGTCGACCCGCAGCTCCGTACCCTCCAGGGCCGTCCCGGACGTGCGCGCCAGCGTCGCCGGCGACTCGTGCGGAGGGCAGATCGCGACCACGCCCGTCGACTCCGTCAGCCCGTACGCGGTACTGACGCTCCGCGCCCCGAGGCACGTCCTGATCTCCTCGATGAGCGTCGTGGGGATGTTCGCCGCACCCGTGACCGCCATCCGCATCGACGTCAGGTCGTACGCCTCACGCCCGGGATGCCGCACGAGCGACGTGAAGACCGTCGGCGCACCGGTCAGCACGGAGATCCGCTCGTCCTGCATCCGCCCGAGCACGGCCTCCGCGTCGAACACCCTCTCCGGCACGATCGTCGCCCCGCGCAGCAGACAGGCGAGCACCCCGGCCTTGTAACCGAAGGTGTGGAAGAACGGGTTGACCAGCAGGTACCGATCGCCGCGCCGCAGCGTGACCGTACGCGCCCAGGCGTCGTACACCCGCAGGTTCTGCCCGTGTGTCGCGGGCACCCCCTTCGGCCGGCCCGACGTCCCCGACGTGAACAGCACGTCGGCGGTGTCGTCGGGTCGCACCCCCGCGGACCGCGCCACCCGCTCCGCACCGGTCACCCCGTCCCCACCCGAGAGGAACCGCGCCCAATCCGCCGCGTGCAACCCCACCGTCCGCTCCAGCAGCGGCAGTTCCTCACCCGAGTCCGCGAGCAGCGCCCGGTAGTCCGTCCCCAGGAAGTCGTGCTCCGTGAAGAGCAGCCGTGCCCGCGACCTCCGCAGGATGTCAGCGGCCTCCGCCGCCTTGTAGCGGGTGTTCACCGGCACCAGCACCCCACCCGCCGCCACCACCCCCAGCGCCGCCACCACCCACCGGGCACTGTTCGGCGCCCACACCGCCACCGCGTCCCCCGCCCCCACCCCCTGCGCCATCACCGCCCGCGCCGCCCGGTCCACCCGCTCCCGCAGCCCCCCGAACGACCACCGCTCCCCACCGAAGACCAGCGCCTCCTCCTCCCCGTACCTCTCCGCCGCCCAGTCCACGAGCCCCGCCACCGTCCCCGCGCCCCTCACGACCCCACCCACCCTCCCCACAGCCCCGCCCCTCACCGAGACACGGCCACCCGACCCACGACACCCCGGAGCCTGACAGCCGACGCCCCCGGACGCAGGCCGCGGTTCCCGCTCACCGGGAAGGTGCGCGCCCACGCCCGGTCGTGCGACCCGGGGTGCGGGAACGAGGGGGTCGTGCCCTCGGCTACTTCGGGGTCGGCGTCAGGACGACGAAGTCGGCCTTGGAGGGGTCGAGGCAGACGGCGAGGCGGCCCACGTCCTCGGCGTCGTCGGGGCCCATTTGGATGCTGCCGCCGTGGTCGGTGACCTTGGCGATGGCGGCGTCGCAGTCGGGGACGTCGAAGACGGGGTGCCAGTAGGGGCGGCCGTCGGCGAGGGAGAGGTGTTCGGAGGGGAGCTGCATGAGGCCGCCCTGCATGCGCTCCGGGGGGAGGCCGGCGGGGGTGATGAGGGTGTAGGTGCCGCCGCCAGGCATGTCCATGTCAGAGTACTGCCAGCCGAAGACGCTGCCGTAGAAGTCGCGGGCGGCTGCGGCGTCGGTCGTGTAGAGCTCGGTCCAGGAGAGGGCGCCCGGGGCGTCCACGAGGTCGACGCCCTTGTTCGTGCCGGGTTGCCAGACGGCGAACTGGCCGCCGAGGGGGTCGCTGTACTGGGCCATTCGGCCCCATTCGTCGAGATCGGTGGGCGGGACGCGGACGGTGCCGCCGCCGCGTTCCACGGCCTCCGTCGTGGCGTCCGCGTCGGTGACGCTGTAGTAGATCATCCAGGCGGAGCGGGCGCCGGGTTCGGTGAGTTTGCCCAGGCCGGCGACGATCTTGCCGTCCTTGCGGAACATGCCGCCTCCCATGTCCTCGCCGCCGCCGGTCATGGGTTCGTAGGTCCAGTCGAGGACGGCGCCGTAGAAGGCCGCGGCCGCGGGGACGTCGGGGGCGCCGAGGTCCAGCCAGCAGGGGGAGCCCGGGACGAAATCGGTGGTGATCATGGGTGTTCCCTTTCGCAGATCCCGTACGGGCCCAGGCTGCCATCGGCGATGGCAGCCCGCCCCTCGGCCGCCTTCGCCCGCGGGCGGTGCGATCCCCGCCGACGGGCGGCGACCGGCTTCCGCCGCCACGGGGCCCGAACCGCCTCAGGAGAGCACCCACCGGGGCGGGTGTCCCGGGTCGGTCGGGCAGGTGAAGACGTGGAGGTCCCGGTCACGGCCGAAGCGGAGCCGGGTGGGACGGGTGACGGACTCGCCGCCCCGGATCGAGGCCATGCCCGTCAGGGACGGATCGCGGTCCTCCAGCGGCATCCAGGTGTGCGAGTCGGCGTCCGTCTCCTCGCCCGCGGCCGTCAGGAGGAGTCGCATCGGGGCCGCGCAGGACGCGCACGCGATGTCCATCGGGCCGGTCGACGCCCAGCTGGGATGGCCGCCGACCCGCCAGCCGGGCGGGATCGAGAGGGCGCCCTGGTAGAGGGGGGGCGTCGCGGCCGCCTTCGGCTGTCCGGGCATCGTCCCAGGCGTCGATGCGGGCGAGCAGGGCCGCGGGCAGCGTGTCGTCCTCCGCCCAGGGATAGGTGTCGACCTCCTCGGGGTGTACGACGCAGGGCCGGGGGAGTTCGTCCTCCCACCGGAGCAGCGGCACTTCGGGCGCGGCGGTGAGGAAGTGGCCCGCGCGCTCGGTCGGTGCGGCCGTCCGCCAGTGCAGGAGGTAGCGGCGTTCCAGGTGCGGGCCGTGGGTGAGGGGGCAGCGGAAGAGCTGCACCAGGTCGGCGCCGCCGGGCCCGGCGGCGAGGCCGGGGACGTCGCGGGCGAAGAACTGGGCGAGTCCCATGAAGGGCACGGGCTCGCACGTTCCGGGGCCGTCGGCACCGGCCCACGGGCGGCTCCGCGGCCGTACCCCCGCGGCCCGGGCCGCGCGGATCTCCTCGGGGGCGTACCCCTCGGTCTCCGGCTCGTGGGCTTCACGGCAGAGGGGCCACGGCTCGTCGCGAGGCCACAGCAGCGGCCCGCCGACATGGCTGTCGTGCCGGCCGGGTCGCCCCGGTCGCGGGTGGAGGCGGGTGGTGCGCCCGCGGTGGGCCGCCAGTTCTGGGAACACGATCTCCACGGCGATCGGCCGGGCCGGTGTCGTCCTGGTCATCTGCCGAACGTACGGGGCCCGCGCGCGTCACGCGAACGGGTTACGGCGAACGTCCTGCGAGGACGCCGAGGTGCCGGCCCGGTCGCCTCGTGCGCGGGGGTGTCGCGTGACGTCCTCCGGGTCGGCGGACGTCACGCCGTACCGATCAGCGCGTGGACGAGTCGTTCGATCCGCGCCTGAGATCCCGGCGTCGCCTCGGCGGAGCCGGTCATCAGGAGGTGGTGCAGGGTTCCGACGAGTGCGAGCGCGACGGAGTCCGTGTCCAGGGGTGCGGCGACCCTGCCGAGCTCCTGCTCCGCGCGCAGGTAGCGGTCGACCGACTCCTGGATCGCGGGGAAGCCGGGGGCGCCTGCCTGCCAGGCCTCCCGGACGCGCTGGGCGGCCAGGGGGCGGGTCACCGCCAGGCCGACCAGTCCGGGGTCCAGGGACAGCACGGAGGCGGTGACGTCCGCGAGGTTGTCGGCCACGGAGCCGGTGCCTGCTCTGGCGGGGAGGTCTGCCGATTGTGCGGCGGCGATGGCGAAGCGGTGGAGGACGAGTTCGGCGACGAACTCGTCCAGTCCTGCGAAGTGGGTGTGGAGGACTCCCTTGGCGCATTCGGCCTCTTCGGTGACGGCGCGGCTGGTCAGCGCGGCGGCCCCGTCGCGGGCGAGGACGCGCTCCGCCGCGGCGAAGAGCCGCTCGCGCAGGCCTTCGATGGCTACTCCGCGCGGTGACATCAACTTCCTCCTGGGAATGGGTGTTGCGAGTATGGGCGGGTGCCCATACTGTTTGGGCATACGCCCATTCTAGGGCTGTCGCTCCCGATCGGAGGTCATTTCGCATGCAGCAGACCGCGAACCCCGCCCAGGCGAGGGCATGGAACGGCTACGAGGGCACGCACTGGGCCGCCCACCACGACCGCTGGAACGCCGTCAACGCCGGATTCGACGGGCCGCTGCTCGCAGCCGCGTCGATCCGCGCCGGGGAGCAGGTGCTCGACATCGGCTGCGGCGCGGGCGCGACCACCCGCCTGGCCGCACGGGCGGCGGGCCACGGACATGCCACCGGCCTCGACCTCTCCGGCCCGATGCTCGAGCGGGCCCGGAGTGCCGCCGCCGAGGAGGGGATCGCGAACATCTCCTTCACGCACGGCGACGCCCAGGTCCACGACCTGCCCCGAGCCGCCTTCGACGTCGCGATGAGCCGCTTCGGCGTCATGTTCTTCTCCGACCCCGCCGCCGCGTTCGCCCACATCGCTTCCGCCCTGCGCCCGGGTGGGCGCGTCGCCTTCCTGACGGCGGCGGAACCCGAAGGGAACGAGTGGCTCACCGCGCTCACCGCACTTGCGGACATCCTGCCGATCGGCGGCTTCGGCACCCCGGGCGGACCGGGCATGTTCTCCCTCGCCGACCCCGGCACCGCGACCGGTCTGCTGCGCACGGCGGGTCTCCTGGACGTGCGCGCCGAACACGTCCAGGCGTACGGGACCTGGGGCCGCACCGCGGAGGAGGCCGCGGACTTCCTCCTCGACTCGGGCCCCGGCCGACACCTCCTCGGTTCGGTCGATCCCGCCGCGCAGGCCCGTGCGCGACGGCGCCTGACCGAAGGCCTCGGTGCTCACGAGACCGGTGGCGCGGTCCGGCTCCTGAGTACGGGATGGCTCCTGACCGCCACCGCCACCGCTACTGCCGCCGGCTGACCGCCACCGTCGCCGGCTGATCGTCCCGGAGGGCGGGGCCTCGACCCGCCGGCGAGCACCCCCGCGCCTCCGTGATCACGACGCCGCGGGGGTCCTCGTCGCGGCGGTCGCGGGCGGCGAGTCCTGCCGGTAGAAGATGTCGATGTCCACCTCTTCGCCTCCGACGATCAGGGTGTCCCACGCTCCGCTCTCCCACAGCGTGCGCAGGGTGGAGGAGCCGAGCGACTCCAGGTGGTTCCGGAGGGTCGCGTCGTCGGGCATGCCGGGGAGGCGTGACGCCAGGCGGTCGCGGATCGACCGCAGGCGTTCGACGAGGGCGTCGATGTCCGCGTTCCTGTCGAGGTCCTTGCCCTCGGACTCCTCGATGCTCTGGGCGATCTTCTCCTTGATCGGGCGGCTGACGCCGTTCTCGTCGGTGGAGATCATCGTGTTCCAGGCGCGGCTCTTGTGTCGGTACTGGAGCATGGACATCGCCGCTTCGTGGCGCGCGAAGTCGGCGTCGCGGAACGGCCTGCCGGTCCAGGCGCCGTTGAGGGAGCGGGCCAGTGAGATGGCGGAGCCCAGGCCGCTGTTGAGTCCGCGCCCCGGCCAGAAGTGGATGGCGTTGGCGGCGTCGCCGAGGAGGAATCCGTACGTCCCCGGAGAGGTCGACGTGGCCGAGTGCAAGCGGGTGGTGAACCTGGGGCGCTGCACCATGTCGAGCCGGAAGGCGGTGACGGCGCTGAGGTCCTTCTCTGCGACGCCGAACAGCGTCAGCCCCTCCAGCACCCGCTTCCACAGGGCCGAACCCCTGACCATGGCGGGCAGGAAGAGGGTGCTGTGCGTCGAGCACTGGAAGTCGCCGTGGTCGTCGCGGCCCATGACGCACGGGCGTGAGGCGATGCACTCCTCGAACACGTGCCGGACCGGATCGATGCCGACGACTTCCGCGGCCTCGGCATCGGTGAGGCGCATGTTGAGGAATCCCTCGCCGCGAAGGGCGTTGAGGAGGAACCGGTTCTGGGCCACGGTCAGGAGGACCGTCATCGGGTCCGTCAGGGTCGACTTGACGCGCAGGCCCAGGACGACGTCCTGAACGTGTCGGCCGTGCAGCGAGTAGATGGACTTGTCGGCGCTGCCGAACTTGTCGGCGAAGTACTCCCGCGTTCGGGAGCGCCCGCCCTCGCAGACGGCGAGTACGTGGTCCTTCGCCCCGGACTTCTGGTGTTCGGCCGGATCGAACGCGGCCGGGACCAGCCGGATGCGGTCCGGCTTCTCGTTGGCCAGTTCGAGGAGCGTGTCCTCGATGTAGGCGATCCGGAGGTTCCTCGGGCTGTGGCCTCGGACCGAGTCGGGGCCGACCGGCCACATCTCGGAGAACGCGTCGCCGCGGAACAGCCTTTCCCGCACCTCCTCGGGGAGGTTCAGGTACTGGCGGCTCTGCACCGTCACGACCTGCTGCCGGCGTACGTTGCCCTGGCTTTCGTCCTTCCAGACGACCTTCTGCCCGTCCTCGGTCCAGCGGCCGTCGTACACCGTGATGGCGACGCGGTGCCCCATGAGGTGTTCCAGGAGCAGGGCGAAGCTCAGGCCGACGGGGCCACCGCCCGACACCGTGACGTCCAGGACGGGACCCGCCGCCAGGGTCGCCTGGGCGGAGGGGGCGAGTGGGCGCAGGACGGACAGGTCGAGGATGGTCTCCATCGCGTCGGCCGCTTCGAAGCGGAACGTCTCGGTGCCTATCTCGATCAGGTCGCCGGGCTGCAGTTCGTGCGATGTCACACGCGTCCCGTTGACCCGTGTTCCATTACTGCTGCCACTGTCGTACAGGACGAATCCATGGCCTTCACGGCGTACTTCGGCGTGAAAGCGCGAGACGTTCTCCCCGACGATCACGATGCTGTTGTCGCCTTTGCGACCGAGGGTTACCGGTGTGGTGCCGATCGGGAACTGCTTTCCAGCCAGGGAGCCTTGATGGCCGACAAGCCGAGGAGGCATGGGTCACCCAATTCCACGAGTCACGGATCCGATGACGAATTGCGAAACCGGTGACCAGCCAGCGTCGCCCCGCATCACAGACCGCGAGTCCTCCGGCACGCAGGACAATCCTAAGGCGGCCGCGAGGTCGATGAGAAGGCATACGGAACGACTGATCATCATACGGTGGTCGTTCCGTGAAGATGTAACAGCAAAGGCCCGGCAGGAACCCCGGGATTCACCTCATTCACTTCATTCGCTTCATTCACGTGATGCGCATCATTCGCATGCGCATCATGCGCATGCGAATGATGCGGCAGGACAGAAAGGGCGTGGCCTGTCGGCCCCGACCCCGCTGCCCTGCCGCCGCTGCCGCGGGAGCGCCGTCGGTCAGGCTCCGTTGCCGCGCCTGAGGACGTAGAACGCGACGCCGCCGAGCAGGAGGACCGCGGCGCCGATGCCCAACGGAAGCGCGAGCCTGCTCATGAGCGGGTCGTCGCCCTCGGCGGCGACCGTCGTGCCGCCGGAACCGCCCTGAGCACCGGTCTTGCCCTGCTCGCCGTTCCCCTTACCGCCCTGTTCGCCGTTGCCGTCCGAGGCGGACGGCGAGGGGCCCTGGTCGGATGCGTCACCGAAGAGGAACACCGGGCCGTTCCCGGCGCGGGGCGTGCCGGAGATGTCCACGGTCAGCGAGATCGGGACCACGATGCCCTTCGCCTCGTCGGCCGGCTCGGCGACCGCGGCCTGGATGTAGTACGTGCCGGGTACGTCGTACCCGTTGAGGTCGGGGCTCTTCGCGTCGTCCGGCTCGGTGATCTCCCAGGGCCCGCAGACCCGTTCGACGTGCCCGGTCCGGCCCGAGAGGAGCTCGGTCAGGTCGTGGTCCTCGTTGCACGTCGTCGACTCGCGCTGGGCGTTGTAGACGGTGACGGACCACCCGGTGGTGGAGCTGGGGAAGTCCGCCGGGATGTCCACGCCGCCCTTGACCGTCAGCCTCTGGCCCGCCTTCAACTCCACCCGCCAGAAGGGGGCCTCGCCCACGGCGATGGACTGCCGGTAGGTGCCCGGGCCGATCGGCGTGGCGCTGTTGAAGGAGAAGCCGCCCGCGGCCTCCGCCCCGGTGCGGGGCTCGGGAACCCGCGCGCCGACGCCCTGGGTCGTCTTGTCCGCGATGCCGACGAGCAGCTCGACGGGCATCGGCTTGTCCCCGGACTCGGTCACGTCGTTCTCGACCATGATGCAGCCGGTGTCGTTCGGCGCGGCCTTCTCGTTGCCCGATCCCGGCTTGCTCCGGCCTCCGGTGGAGATGATGTTCGACCACCCCATCGACTGGGAGAACTCCCGCAGCCAGGCGCGGGGTTCGCCGTCGTCCGGAGGGCCCGCCGCGACGGTGATGAGGGACCCGCGGCCGTACCCCTCCTCGGCGACGGCGGTGGCGCTCACCTGGAGCCGCTGGTCAGGACGCTTCTTGACCTTGTAATAGAGGTCGCGCCCGCCGGTGAACTCGTCCAGGTACTGCCCGGGCGCGACCAGCGGGGCGTCCTGGCAGCCGGTGAGGGAGCCATCGACCGGCTTTCCGGTGGCGTGGTAGCTCTGCCACCCCTTGCGGAACAGCGTCGCCAGATGGTCGGTCAGCGAGTCGGCGTCGTCCGCGTCCGCGTACGAACCGTCGGTCGCGTCGGCGATGCACTTCAGCTGCGTCCGTGCCGACGAGGGTGTCCGGAAGCCGACCACGTCCACGGCGAGGTCGATGCCCTGCGCCTTGAGCTCGCGGGCCACCTCGCACGGAGGGGGCGGCGCACAGGTGTCGTCACCGTCCGAGACCAGGACGATGCGGCGCTTGCCGCTCGCCCCGAGATCCTCGGCCGCCTCGCGGAGAGCGACGCCGATCGGCGTGAACCCGACCGCCTTGAACCCCGCGACCCGCTTCTTCGCGTCCGCGCGCGCCGCCCCGTCCATCGGCGTGACCGGCAGGACCTGCTGCGTGTCCGCGCAGCCCTTTCCCTTGTCCTGACCGGGATACGTGGCCCCGTACACGCGCAGTCCCAGCGGGGCCTGCTCCGGGGCGGTGTCGATGATCCGCGTGACCGCCTGCTTGGCGGCGGCGAGACGGGTCTGGCCGCCCGCGTCCTTCTTGTTCATCGAACCCGACAGATCGAGAACCAGGTCGATCCGTGCGACCTCCGGCCCCTCGGGTGCCGCGGGGGAGGCACTCGCCGTCGCCGCCGGCGAAAGCAACGCCCCGAGCGCCAGCAGGGAAAAGGCGGCGAGCACGCGTCGTCGGCGTGGTCTCGAAAACATCAGGGTGATCTCCAGGCGTTTGTCTGTCGGGCCCCGCAGGGCCCCTGCGGTCCGAACCGCTCTGCAGGACAGTGGATTTGTGGTCAGGGGTGTGTGGCTCCTGTGTAGATCTCCTCTGCGCGCCGGTACCGGAATCCCTCGGCAGCGAGGACGCCGATCGGGCATTCCGGCAGCCCGCGGGTCCCGGCGCGGGAAGGCGGGCATGAGGCCGTGCGGTCGCAGAGAGATCCTCGCGCCACTCGTGGCCGCTTTCCAGGGTCCATCGGTGCAGACAATCGAACCGCCCGGATCCGCCGGCGCCGTACACGACCCGACGAAAGGCTCAGGGGATGCCCTCTCCGCCGGTGACCGCGACTGCCTGAAGCAGATGCTTCAGGAGCGCCGTGCCGCGCTCTACCCGGCGAGCGCGGGCTTCCCGGCACGCGCCTCATGACCGCGTTCTACGCGCCGGGTGCTCCGGGCGCTTCGGATGCTCCGGAGCGTCCCGATTCGTGGAGCACGTCGGACAATCCGGACGCGTCACACACCTCGTGAGGCCGGCGGACGCGTTCCGGAGTGGTGGACCGACGAGCGCTCAGTGCTCGCAGAGGGAGAACTCGCGCTCGTAGAGCTGCTCGTTGTGTTCGTCGACGAAGAACTTCCGTTCCCGCATGAGCTGTTCGCGGAAGCTCTCGGCCTGCTCCAGCGTCATGGTCGAGGATGCCGACCAGGGCTGCTGCGGTGGCACGTCGGAGGTCGAGACGATCGTCTCCGACGGGTCGACCAGGAAGAACGCGAGAATCTTGCGATGGCCCGGGCGGGAGGGGTCCGTGAGACGGAACGGGGCGACACGGTGCTGCAGGACGTTCGGGAACGCCAGGCAGCGGCCCGCCGGGGTCGATGCCGATCCCAGCACCTGGTTCAGCGCGTCCTCGTCCTCCAGGCCGTAGACCTCGCGCAGACCGTCGTCGTCGTTCTGCTCGTAGTCCGGGTCGTCGAGCGCCGACCGGAAGCCCAGCCGGCTTTCGGTGATGTTCTCGCTGTCCCAGTAGTAGAGGCCGGTCGAGACGATCCGCTCGTTCAGCATCCCCTCGACGTGCCAGGAACCACCGGCGTACTCGGGTTTGTCCGGGGTCAGGTGAAGACTGGCGACCTTGACGATGACCTGGAGGCGCCGGCCGCGCAGGTCGACCCGGGAGGACGCGTCGGGCGCCTCGGGCGGGGTGAACGCCGGGGCGTCCGGGACGACCGGTCGGCGGTTCTCCCACCAGTCGTCCTGGGCCCGGTCCCATGCGCGACGGGCCTCCGCGTAGGCCTCGTCGTCACTGTAGGAGGACCGGTTCGGACGCTCCGGCTCCGAGCCGTACCACCCGTAAGGATCCGCCTCGATCCGCGGGGGCCGCGGATGGCGCAGATCCGTGAGCACGTTCTCCCACAGCGGGAGCATGCGCGCGAACAATTCCGGCAACACGGCGGCCAGTTCGTGATGCTTCTCGGGGTGGACGTTGTTGACGTACGAACGGAAGGCGACACCGCCGTCGTCATCGACGTCGACGTCCGTCGGCATCCACTGGAACCTCTCGGAGAACTCGTACCGCGAGTACTGGTTCGTCGGGTTCCGCCAAGCCCGCTCGGGCGCCCCGCTCACCTCCCTCACCAGACAGAACAGTGAAGGGTGAACGAGATCCAGTACCTGGCCGTCGGATCCGGGATGCCAGTCCTTTTCCGCCTCGGGTACGTCTTCCAGAACCCGGACCGCCTCGCGCAGCCGGAATCCGAGCTTTTCGTCGATCAGAGCGTCCGATTGCCACACCCCGTCGACCGCGGACACCTCGATGCCCGTCCGTTCGTCCCGCAGCGCGGCGTAATGCGCGAGTTCGGCGAGTACGTAGCGAACCTGCGCTTCGGTGAGGCCCTGACCGACCGCTTCCCGCGTCCACCTCGCGACGATGTCGGCGTCGTGCATCTTGTCGAACCATCCCGGCTTCGCCCGAATGTGCGCGCTGCACTGCATCATCTGAAGTTCCCGCAGCGTCCGAGGCGTCGCGAACGGCAGCGAACGAGATGTGTGAAAGGGCAGTGGGAAAGCAGACAGGCCAGACAATTCTCTTGGTCCTCCCGGTCGGTGTGCGGTGGCGGGAAGAATACTTCAGCGGACTGACACCGCATCCGTGCTCCATTTCGTCGCCGACCGCCGACCGCCGACCGCCGACCGCCGACCGCCGACCGCCGACCGCCGCGCGCGTGCCCCGGCCGGTCAGCGCTTGGCGGAGCCGAACATCCGCCGCTCGGCCGCGGCGGTCAGCTTGGGATGCAGGACGGGGAGCAGGCGGGTCAGGCGGTCCGTGGCCTTGGTATCGGAGCCGACGCGGATGGGGGGGGCGCCGGCTTCGGCGCGCCGGAGCGGTTGCCCCCGTGCGCTCCCAGAGGGGGGGCGCCCAGGCCCGCTCCGCCGCCGGGTCCGGCCCGGTGGCGGCGCGGCGATCCGGCCGGACCGGGCGGCGTTGCGGTGTCGAATCGCACCACGCGGAACCCGTGGGTGGTGAACCCGTCGACCGTGCGGGCCGGCCAGGAGGTGAGGTCCGGTCCCAACCCGGCGACTGGGAGGAGCTGTTCGCCGTCGGCTGGGTCGTGCAGGCGGTAGGTGAGCCGTGGGCCGGCCGGCAGGTCGACGAACCGGTCCTCGGACGCGTTCCCACCGGCTGGCGCCGTCGTGGTGCCGACGGTCACGTCATCATCTCCGCGCGGACGGTGGAGCGGGAGAAGTGCAGCTCCGGGTCGGCGACGCTGCCGGACCGGAGCAGTCCGACGTCGTCGCGGTAGTCCATCGAGGTCAGCCACGGCATGCGGTCCCCCTGGCGGGGGAGTGAGTCGACGGCGCGCCGGACGTAGCCGGCCCCGAAGTCGAGGAAGGGACGGGTCGCCATCCCGGGGTCCGTAGGCTCGGGTCGGCAGGTGTCGTAGCCGTGGGCGTCCAGGTGGGCGAGGAGTCGGCAGAAGTGCTCGCAGAGCAGGCCGATCTTCAGCGTCCAGGAGGAGTTGGTGTAGCCGATCGCGTAGGCGAAGTTCGGCACGCCGGACAGCATCATGCCCTTGTAGGCGAGGGTGTCGGGCAGCCGCACCTCATGGTCGTCGACGGTGAGGTTCATGCCGCCGAACGCCTGCACGTTCAGCCCGGTGGCGGTGACGACGACGTCCGCCGCCAGCTCCTGGCCGGACTCCAGGAGGATGCCCTGCTCGGTGAAGCCGGCGATCCGGTCGGTGACCACCGAGGCCCGGCCGTCGCGGATCACCCGGAACAGGTCGCCGTCGGGGACGGCGCACAGCCGCTGGTCCCAAGGGTCGTACGGCGGGTTGAAGTGCAGGTCGACGGGGTAACCGGCGGGCAGCTGGCGGGTGTTGATCCATCGGATGAGGCGCCGCGCCGTCTTCGGGAACCGCCGGCAGAAGCTCCAGATCAGACGCTGCTGGACGATGTTCTTGCGCCGGGTCAGCGCGTAGCCGCGCCGCGGACCGAGGTACTTCTTCAGCGTGTTGGCGATCAGGTCCGCGCGCGGCACCGGCAGGACGTACGTCGGCGTGCGCTGCAGCATGGTCACGTGCGCGGCGGTGGCCGCCATCGCCGGTACGACGGTGACCGCGGTCGCCCCGCTGCCGATCACCACCACGCGCTTGCCCGCGTAGTCCAGCTTCTCCGGCCAGTGCTGCGGGTGCACGATCGTGCCCTTGAAGAGGTCCAGGCCCTCGAAGCGGGGGGTGAAGCCCTCGTCGTAGCGGTAGTAGCCGCCCGCGCAGAACAGCCAGCCGCAGGTCAGCGTGGTCCGCTCGCCGGTGTCGGTGCGCTCGACCTCGACGGTCCACCGTGCCCGGTCGGTCGACCAGGACGCGCCGAGCACCTTGTGGTGGTACCGGGTGTGCGCGTCCAGGCCGTTCTCGGTGGCCGCCTGCCGCAGGTAGGCCAGGATCCGGGGCGCGTCGGCGATGGACTGCTCGTCGCGCCACGGCTTGAACTCGTAGCCGAAGGTGTGCAGGTCCGAGTCCGACCGGATGCCCGGGTAGCGGAACAGGTCCCAGGTCCCGCCGGAGGCCTGGCGGGCTTCGAGGATCGCGAAGCTCTTCGACGGCAGCTCCGTCTTCAGGTACCTGGCGGCGCCGATGCCCGAGATCCCGGCTCCGACGATGAGGACGTCGAGGTGCTCGACGGCGGACCTGGCAGGGGACGAGGACACGGGCGGCTCCCGGCGGTGTCGGAGGGTGGGTGCGTCCATGCTGCTGTCGGCACCGTCCGGCGGCAATGTGCAAACCGCACCGCCACTCTCGACGGGTGTGGCAATCTGCACCCGTACGATGAGGGTATGCCGTGGCAGACCCCTTCGCCCCGAGTGCGGGAACTGATCCGCCGGGGTGCCGAGATCGCGCTCGACCCCTCGGACGACTGGCTCGACGAGCTGGACGCGGCGACCCTGGCCGGCGGAGCCAGACGGCAGATCGCCGACGATCCCGTGCTGGCCGCCGGAACGCGCCGGACCAACCGCTCCAACCTGCTCTTCTGGGCGGCCTCCAACATCCGGGCGCCGGGCGAGCCGGTCCCCGCCAACGACACGGAGGCACCCCTGGCCGTAGCCCGGGACATGATCCGGCGCGGCCTGGACGAGTCCGCCCTGGACGCCTACCGGGTCGGCGAAAGCGTCGCCGTACGGATGTGGACGCAGATCGCCTGCTCGCTCACCAGCGATCCGGAGGAGCTGGCCGAGCTCCTCGACGTGTCCTTGCGCTCCATCGCCGCCTTCGTGGACGACACCGTGGGCGCGATCTCCGCCCGGATGCGCGCCGAGCGGGACGAACTCACCCGCGGCACCCACGCGGAGCGCAGGGAGACCGTCGCCCTGCTGATCGAAGGGGCACCGATCACGCGGGAGCGCGCCGAGAGCCTGCTGGGCTACCGGCTGCACGCGACGCACACCGCGGCCATCGTGTGGACCGTCGCCCCCGACACCGACCTGGGACGGCTCGACCGGGCCGCCGACGCGCTCGCCGAGGCCGCCGGCCAGCTGCGCCCGCTGAGCGTCATCGCAGGCGCCGCCACCCGCTGGCTGTGGGTGCACGGTCGCCCCGACGGCGATCGGGTGCGCGCCGCGCTGGACGAGCTGCCGGACGTGCGGGTCGCGATCGGCTCCACCGCGCCGGGCGTCGACGGGTTCCGCCGCAGCCACCTCGACGCCCTGACCACCCAGCAGATGCTCACGCGTCTCACCTCACCCGCCCGGCTGGCCTTCCATCACGAGGTCGAGCTCGTCGCCCTGCTCACCGCCGACCCCGAACGCGCCGACCGGTTCGTCACCCGCACCCTCGGCGAGCTGGAGACCGCGCCACCCGAGATCACCGAGACGCTCCGCGTCTTCATCGCCGAGCAGTGCAACGCCACCCGGGCCGCCGCCCGGCTGTTCACCCACCGCAACACCCTGCTCCGTCGCCTGGCCCGCGCCGACCAGCTCCTCCCGCGCCCCCTCGCCGAGCACACGATCGAGGTCGGCACCGCCCTCAAGGTCCTCCAGTGGCGCGGCCGCCCCTGACACCACCGGACACCCGACGTGCTCGTCGCCGAGGACGCCCCCGAAAGGCACCCTTTAAGATGTCGGCCGCGCGTCGATGTCACGTGCGGTCGTCGTCGCGGTCACGTGCGGTCGTGCCTCATGTGCCGTCGCGCGTCCGCGAGCCGTCCGGCCGGACGCGCGCGGGTAGCGGTTTCTACGGGGGAGAGCTTCGGTGTTCGGAATCATCAGGCCGTGCCGCCATCGCCTGGGCGAGGGCCTGCGCAGCGAGTGGATGGCGCATCTGTGCGGGCTGTGCCTGGCGCTGCGCAGCGAGTACGGCCAGTTCGCGAGGGTGGCCACCAACTACGACGGCCTGATCGTCTCGGTGCTGACCGAAGCGCAGTCGGAGCGCACCGGGGACTGGCGCCGTGGTGCCGGTCCGTGCCCACTGCGCGGGATGCGGTCGGCGGACGTCGCGCAGGGCGAGGGCGCGCGGTTGGCGGCGACGGTGTCGTTGGTCCTCGCCGCGGCGAAGATACGTGACCACGTGGCCGACGGCGACGGCCTGGTGGGGCGCCGCCCGGTGGCGCTGGCGGCACGCCGGATCGCCCACGGCTGGGACCGTGCGGGCGCCGCGGGCGGCGACCGTCTCGGCTTCGACACCGCGGTGCTGCTCGAAGCGGTCGGCCGCCAGCCGGAGGTGGAGCGGTCCACCGGGCCGGGTGGCTCGCTGCTGACGGTCACGGAGCCCACGGAGACGGCGACCGCCGCCGCCTTCGCGTACACCGCGGTGCTCACGGACCGCCCTGGCAACACCGAACCGCTCACGGAGGCCGGCCGCCTGTTCGGCCGGCTGGCGCACCTCCTTGACGCGGTGGAGGACCTGGACGCGGACGCGGCTTCGGGCTCGTGGAACCCGATCACCGTGACCGGCGCGGACCGCGCCGAGGTGCGCCGCCTGTGCGACGACGCCGTCCACGGGATCCGACTCGCCCTGTCCGACGCCGAGTTCGTCGACGCGCGGCTGGTACGCGCCCTCCTCGGCGTCGAGTTGGAACGTGCCGTCGACCGGGTCTTCGACCCCCGCCACCGCGACCACCAGCACCGCCGCCAGGCCCGGGTCCCGCGCATGCTGCCCTGGCTGGGACGCCGTACGGCGACGGAGACGCCCTCGGAGACCGCTTCGGGCACGGCGTGCGGCGTCGGGGCGCTCGCGGGCACGGCCCCGGAGGGCGGGGCGATGGCCTCCGGCCGGCCGGAGGGGCAGTGCCGCCGGTGTCACGAGTGGGGCCGGATCTGCGGTGACTGCAGGCTGTGCTACAACTGCTGCCGCTGCGACGACGACGGTGGGGACGACGCCGAGCCCTTCCAGTTCGGCGACGGCAACCACGGCGGCGGTTCGAGCCGGGACGGATCCGGCCGGGACGGCTCCCGCGGTGACGGCTGGTTCGGCGGCCAAGGCGGAGGCAACTCGGGCGGCTCGTCCGGTGGTTCGGGCGGCGGGAACGGCTTCGGCGGCTCCGGTGGTTCCGGCGGCGGGTCGGGCGACGGCTGCGGCGGTGGCGGCGGTTGCTGCAACCCGTGCAAGTGCTGCTGCGATTGCTGCGACTGACCGGCGGCCCCCTCACCGGTGGACCGGTGGACCGGTGGACCGGTGGACCGGCTGACCGCCTGAGCGACGGACCGCCTGAGCGACGGGCGAGCCGGGTGGCTCCCCGGCCACGGAGGTCGCGGGCCGCCCGGTGTCGCCTCAGCGGGTGTCGTCCCGTAGCCAGGCCAGCTTCTCCTCGGCGGCCCGCTCGCGGGGGTGCCCCGGCCCGTAGATGCGCCGGTAGTCGCGGACGCAGCGATCGAGGAGCGCGGCGGCCTCGGCGTGCTGCCCCACGTCGATCAGGACGTTCGCGAGGTTGTCCCGGGTCGACACGGTGTTCGGGTGGTCCTCGCCCTGCAGGGCCGCCCGGCCCGCCAGGACGTCCCGCAGGACGGGGACCGCGTCCTCTTCGCGCCCCATGGCGTGCAGGACGGCCGCCAGGTTGTTGCGCGCGGTGAAGGTGCTCTCGTGGCGGGGCCCCACGGTCGCCTCGAAGGACCGGATGACGGCGCGGAGGTGCCCCTCCGCCTCGGTGTGGCGGTTCAGCCGGACGAGTACCGCACCGAGGTTGGCCCGGGCCGCCGCGGTGCGCTCGTGGTCGGGCCCGTAACGCCGCTCCAGCCGGGGCACGAGGCCGCGCAGCGCCCGCTCGGACTCCTTGTGGCGGCCGCACTTGAGCAGCGAGGAGGCGTGCGAGTTCGCGGCGGTCAGCACGTCGGGATGGTCGGGCCCGAGAAGCCTGGTCCGCCGCGCCAGCACGTCCCGCTGCAGCGGTTCGGCCTCGGGCGCGCGCCTGAGGTCCTCCAGGACGGTCGCCAGCCCCGCCGCGCTGCGCAGCGTGTCGGGGTGATCGCGTCCCAGGGTTTCCGACCGGCCGCGGAAGGTGTCGCGCCAGGCCGATTCGGCGAGTTGCAGCTGTCCGGTGAGGTGGAGGACGTCGGCGAGCTCGGCGGAGGTCCGCAGCGTCTCCTCGTGACGTGACCCGAGGACGGTCCACTGGCCCCGGGCCACCTGCTGGTAGAACGACACCGCCTCCTCCCCGCGCCCAGGGGTCGACGCGAGGACCCGGGCCAGCTCGCGCACCGCGTCGAGCGCCTCCGGATGCTCGGCGCCCAGCCGCGCGACGACGGCACGGGCGCGCAGCGTGTGCCACTCCTCGGGGGAGATCTCGACCCGCGCGATCTCCTCCTGCGGACGGCCCTCCGTCACCTCCGTGATGGTGATGTGCCCGCCGACCGGCCGCCAGGCACGATCCTCCTGCGACTGCGACTGCGACTGCGACTGCGACTGCGACTGCGACTGCGACTGCGACTGCGACTGCGACTGCGACTGCTCTTGAGCTTGAGCTTGAGCTTGCGCTTGCTCCTGAGCCTGTTGCCGTTCCTGTTCCTGTTCCCGGCCGCCTCCTGGCGATCCCGCCGTGCCGTCCGCGCCGCCCTCCGCGTCCCCCCGAGGGGTCCTGCGCCACCACCGGCTCATCGTGACCATCTCCTTGTGTGCGTACGGTCCGTGCGGTTCGTGCGGTTCGTACGAGCGCCTCAGGCCCCCGCGTGGACGTGGGCGGCCCACAGGCTCGGGCTGGCGGTGAACGCGGCGCGGCACTCCCGGACCGCCCCGTGCAGTGCGGTCGCCGTCCGGCTGTCGTCCAGGGCAGGACCGCCGTCGCCGTCGTCGCTGCGCAGCCCCCGGTAGAGGAGGCGGGTGACACGGACGGCCACGGCGTCGTGCACCGGCCAGAGCGTGCCGACGGCGTGGGGATATCCCGCGAGCTGGAAGGCGGAGGTGATGTGGACGGACTCGTCGGCGAGGTCCCCGTCGGCGCGCGCCGTCTCGCAGGCCGAGAGCACCGCGAGTCGCGCGGCCGGCAGGTCGAGCCGGGCGATCTCCCGGACCGTCAGCGGCCGGGTCGCATGGTCGTGCACGAGGAGCCGGCCCGCCGACGGGTCGGCGGGGTCGCTGACTCCGTGGCAGGCGAAGTGGACGCAGGGGTGATCCGGCAGGGCGGCCATGACCTCGTCGAAGGTGGCGCCCTCCCCGTACAGCACGTCGGTCGGCAGCAGCGCGCGCAGCGCCTCCACCTCGCGTCGTGCCCCGCCGAGCGGCCGGGCGCCGGGGGTCTCGGGCAGGGCCACGGCGAGGAGCCGGCCGGACGACGACGGGGATGCGGCCCGGTCACGGGCGTACCGGAGAGCCCTGACGGTCGGCGTGTACGAGGAGACCACGCGGTCCATGACCGTACGCGGCCACGCCCCGGGCCCGCCCGCCCGACGGGGCGCGGTGCCGGTGCTCTCGCCGTGGTGCCCGGCCGCGTGCAGTGGCAGGGCGGCCAGTGTGCCGCCCGGCGACCACCACAGCCGGGGCAGCTCGCCCCCCGCCCCCGGAGCGGCGGACGGCCCGAGCCGGTCGAGCACCGGGCCGGTCACGTGGTCCCACGTCCATGCCAGCACCTCGGCGACGGTCCGCTGGGCGGCCTTGTCGCGCGCGGGGTCCATCGCGTCGGTGAGCGCGTCCCGGAGCCGGTCCGCCTGGGCGCCGACCGCGTCCGGCGTGGCCCGTGGCAGCGGCACGAGGAGGACGCCCCCGGGACGCAGGACCAGGGCGTCGCTGCGGTAGCCGCTGCAGTAGGCGAGCACCACCGGGCCGTCCTCCGCGCACGCGAGCAGGGCGGCCCCGTCCGGCGCGGCGAGGAAGTTGGCGAAGCCCGGTGCCCCGCGGATCTCGGCCACCAGCTCTTCCAGGCGACTCGCCAGGGCGTGACGCCGGTCCGCGGTGGGAGGCGGCAGCCGGCCCATGGCCGTCTCCGCCGCGTCAGCGGCCTCCAGCGCGTCGAGCCGGTCACGGAGCGAGACGAACCGCTCGGCGAGGCCCGGATGGGCTTCGCGCAGCCGTCCGATCCCGTCCCGGGTCGCCATGGCCCGGCTCAGCAGGACACCGCGGCCCTGCTCCAGGAGCGCCACCGCGTGTTCCGGGCGCCCCGCGTTGACCGCGCACGCCGCGGCCTCGGCGGCGAGGCCCCGCACCCGGGACAGGCCGCGCTCCTGGTCGCTGCGGGCCAGCCGGCCGGACGCGGCGAACGGCAGGAGTCCCAGGGCCACTTCGTGACCCCGTACCGCCTCGTCCCAGCGGTGTCCGGCCGCCGCGGCCGCTCCCCAGTCCCAGGCCGCGAGGACCCGCTCGTAGGCGGGCACGGCCGTCGTGCCCGCGGCCTGCCGGTAGGCGTCCTCGGCGGCACGCAGCACGCCCGGGTCGCCGTCCCGGTGGTGCAGGGCGCGCAACGCGTCGCCGTACGACCGCAGGAAGGAGCCGTGGGCCGAGCCGCCCTCCTGGGCAGACCAGACGGCACGGCCCAGGTCGCTCACCGCCTGCTCCAGGAGCCCCTCGCGGGCGCTGTGATGATGCAGCGTCAGGCGCGCGGATCCGGCGTTCGACAGGGAGAGCGCAAGCGCCGGATCGCCGTACGGGACGTGATCGGCGGCCTCATCCAGGAGGGTGACCGCCTCGTCGAGGTCCGCCGTGTCGGCTCGCTCGTCGAACCGGGCGCGGAGGGCGTTGGCCAGGTGGTTCAGCCGGTCCGCGCGGACCGCTCCGGCCCCGGGGGCCAGGGCCAGGGCGCGACGGGCCGCGGCGACCGCCTCGTCGGCGGCGGCCGACTCGCCCGTCGCGCCGTGCCAACTCTGCAGCACGACACCGAGGTTGGCGAGGCGCACGACCTGCGCGGCGGCGGAGGCCGGCGTCGCGTCGAGCGCGTCGCGGGCCAGCCGGGTGGCTTCCCGCAGGGAGTCCAGGTCGTCCGTCTGCAGGGCGCGCTCCCGCAACGTGACGGCGAGGTTCGCCAGGGTGTCGGCGTACGGGCCGGTGCCCGGCCGCTGCCGGGCCAGGGCGGACCGCAGCACGGCGATCGCCTCGTCGAGCCCCACCGCGTCCCCGGTCGACTGGGCCAACCGGTGCAGGGTGTTGCCGAGGCTGTTCATCCTGATGGCCCGCTCCGGGGCGTCGTCGGCGTACAGCGGCAGGGCCTCGCGCAGCAGGCGCGCGGACTCCCGCAACAGCGCGGGGTCACCGTCGTCCTCGGCGGCCAGACGCAGCGCGACGCCCAGACCGGCGAGCCGCTCGGGACGCTGCGGGTGACCCGCGGGCGTCTCGGCCAGGGCGGTGCGGTGCACCTCCAGCATCTCCGCACGACCCGCCTCGCCAGCATCGTGATCGTGCCACTGGCGGAGGCCCTGGGACAGGTTCGCCAGCACGAGCGGCCGGACTTCGCTGCCCGGCGGGCTCTCGCGCAGCGCCACCCGCCACACGTCCAGGGCTTCGCGCAGGGCGGCGGTGTCGCCGCCGTGGAGATAGGCGCTGTGCAGCGCCGCGGCGAGGTTGGCACGGTAGCCGGGCCGGTCGGGCGAGCCGGGCGGAAGGATCTCCAGTGCGTCCCGCAAGGCGTCCGTCGCCCGCGCGAGATCCGTCCCGTCGGCCGTCCCGGGGCCCTCGACGCCGCCGCGCGCGCCGTTCCTGTGCCGCTCCTGCAGCGCCTCGCCCAGTGAGGCCAGCGTCTGCGCGCCGGTCGTGGCGTCCTGCGGCAGGTCCGCCGCACGGTCGAACAACTCGACCGCCCGGTCGAGATCGCCCGCCTGCCCGTGGAGGTCGAAGCGCTGACGGTACGCCAGGGCCAGGAGGATCACGTCCTGGGGGCGCACGCGACCGTCGGACAACCGCTCGGCGGACACCCGCTCGTGGCCGAAGGCGATGACCGCGGCCAAATCGTCCGCGTCTCCCGTCAGTTGCCACCGGCGGTGCAGGGCGATCAGCAGATTCCCGGCGCGGCCCGGCACGGAGGCGTCACCGGGCTCCGCGACCGCGAGCTCCCGGCGGTACGAGCGGATCGCCTCGTCGAGCGCCCCGCGGTCGCCCGTCCTCAGGTGGAGCAGCAGCAGTTGATCGGCACCGGGCCGTCCGCCGACTCCTCCGGCTGCCGCCGCATCCGCCGCGCTGACCACGACCACCCCCGGTTGACGCCGCCCCGGACCGCGCGTCCTGCACGCGACTTCCACGGACCGGCCCGTGTTCACGATAGCCAAGAAGCCCTCGGATCGCCGAGGCCCGCCCGTACAATCACCACGAAGTGGCAACCGGCGTCCGAGGGGGAGCGGGAGCGTGGCGAACACGGCCGACGGGGCGAGCACGGGCGATGCGCGGCTCGGTGAACTCTGCCGCCGGCTCACGGACCCCTCGTCGGGACTCGACGCCCTGGGCGAGCCGGGGACGCGGCTGGTCGAGTCCCTCGTCACCGCCCTGCGCGACGGCCGTTCGCCCGAGCAACTCGGCGATCGACTCGACGAGTTGGAAGAACTGCTGCTGGCCGCGGGACACAGCGCCGGGCTCGGCTCGTACCGCACGACGCCCACGCCTCCCGTCCCCGGCTTCCAGAGCCTGCCGGTGGCCGGTCCCGGGCACCCCGCGCTGTACGTGCTCGCCTGTCCCGCGGGCCGGTGCGGGCGGGTGGAGGCCCCCGACGCCGACGCCCCGGATCAGCCCGCCTGCGGCATCCTCGACAGGCCGCTGAACGCGGTGCCCCTCCGGTGACCGGAGCCTTCCTCAGCGCGCTGGGCGGCCGCATCGCCGAGCGGTGGCTGACGCTGCTGGCCCTGCCCGGACTGCTCTTCATCGCCGCCGCCACCACGGCGACGGTGCTCGGGCACGAACACTGGTCCGACGTGGGGAAGTTGCGGACCTGGCTCGACACCCTGGCCGCCTCCCCCGCCTCCCGGAGCGCGGGAACCATCGCCCTCGTCGCCCTGGGGGTGCTGCTCGCCGCGGCCGCGATCGGCGCGGCGGCCCAGACCCTCGGCGCCGGAGTGGAGCTCCTCTGGTGCGCCGAGCCCCGCGGGCCCCTGCTGCGGCGCCTCGCCGACCGCCGGCTGCGCGCGTGGCGCGACGCCGACGCCGCGTTCCGCGCCGCACTGGTCACGGCCGGCCGGGCCCGTATCGCCGGGTCGGACGACGCCGACCGGCTCGCCGGCATCGCGGAGGACCACTTCGCCGCCCGTGACCGCATCGCGGCCGCCGCGCCGCGCCATCCCTTCGCCATGGGCGACCGGCTCGCCGCACCGGGCCGACGGCTCTGGCGCGTGTACCGCCTGGACCTGGCGGCGGCCTGGCCCCACCTCTGGCTCCTCGCCGCCGACGGCACACGCGCCGAACTGCACGCCGCCCGCGCACGGTTCAGCGCGGCGGCGCGCCTGTGCGCCTGGGGCGCGGGATACCTGCTGCTCGGCGTGTGGTGGTGGCCCGCCGCCCTCGTCGGGATCACCGCCCTCGCCGCCGGCCTCCACCGCGGCCGGACCGCCGCGACCGCCTTCGCCGAACTCACCGAGGCCCTGGCCGACCTCCACGTCCGCGACCTTGCGGCCGCCATGGGCCTCGACTCCGCACCGGCCATGGACCGCGCACTCGGCGAACGCCTCTCCCAGGCCCTGCGCAAACCCGCCTGACACCTCCCGCCGCCTCCTGACACCTCCCGACGTCTCCCGACTCTGGTCCCGGTCCGGGCCTCCGGCCTGCACTCCGGCCGGCACGGCTTCGGTCTCGCCTGCAGGCCCACCGCGCGTCTCCGGGGGTGCCGATCGGGAGGCAGACGGGCCGCTCGGGGGCGATGGCCTCGGCGTCGTCGACGCACTGGACGGGCCCTGTCAGTGATGCCGACACCGAAGGGACAGCCCTCCTCGGCGGTGACGGGCCACTCCACGGGGGCGCCGGCCGCGGTCCGGGTCCGGGTACCACCGGCTGGTCTCTGCGTGCCCTTTCCGGGCTCCCGGGTTGCCCCCGTCTCCCGCGATCCCGGCCCCGCCGGGACCGCCTCCGGCCTGCGGGTTCACCTCTGTGGAGGCATGCGGCGGCAGCGGTTATGGTGAGGTCAGGCGGGCGGAGGAGAGCCGGGAGCCGTGATGCGCGGACATCGTTCCGAGCAGCCCGACAGCATGCAGGAACTTCTGGTCGCGCTCGGGCGGCTCGTGGATCAGGCCCTGGAACGGATCGAGTACCAGCGGGCCAGGGTAGAGCTGGCCGTGGCCTTGCAGCGCCACATGCTCCCACCCGAGCTGCCGGAGCTTCCGGGACTGCGTCTGGCCGCCCGGTACGCACCGTCGCGAGGCGGTCTGGAAGTGGGCGGTGACTGGTACGACGCCTTCCTCATGCACGACGGGTCACTGGGGCTCACGGTCGGCGACGTACAGGGGCACGACGTCGAGGCCATCGCCTTCATGGGCCAGGTGCGCACCAGTCTGCGCGCCCTCGCGCAGGCCACGAGCGACACCCGGGAAGTGCTCGGCCGCGCCAACGATCTGCTGATCGCCCTGGGATACGGCCTCTTCGCGACCTGCTGTTTCCTGCGCTTCGACCCGGTCAGCCGCGATCTGACGGTCTCCAGGGCGGGTCACGTCCCGATGGTCTGGGCCACGGCCGGAGGCCGTCACGGCATCGCCCTCGACCGCGGCGGGCCGCCGCTCGGCATCGTGCCCGGTGAGTCGTATCCGGTGACGCACCGGCGGCTGACCGAACCGGGGGTGCTGGTCCTGCTCACCGACGGAGTGGTGGAGGGGCCGCACTACCCGATGGAGTCGGGTCTGGCCGAGGTGGCCCGGCTGGTGCGCGCGGGGTTCGACGCCGATCCCGACGTGCTGGCCTCCGCCGTCGTCAAGGTGGCCGACCTGACGGGACACCGCGACGACGCCGCGGTCCTCGTCGTTCGCTACGACGGTCCGCAAGAGCCCGCCTGACCGGCGGGGCGGGTGCCGCCGGGGGTGCCGGCACTGGTACGCCGAGGTCGCCGGTGGCCGCATCTGGGGGGAGACTGCTGTCGTGCGCAGCGCAGAGGCGGGTCGTCGCGGGTCCATCGCTCTGCGCGCGCTCGCCGTCGCCGCCGTCTACTACGGGGCCGCGCAGATCGGCCTCCTCCAGCAGCTGGTACGCGACCAGGTCACCCCGCTGTGGCCGCCGACCGGTGTCGCGCTGGCCGCGCTGCTCATGATGGGGCTTCGCGTCTGGCCGGGCATCGCGCTGGGCGCGTTCCTGGTCAACGTGTTCCTCGGGCCGTCGCCGGTCGCGGTCCTGGCGATCACCGCGGGCAACACCCTGGCGCCGGTCTGCGCCTGTCTGATGCTGCGCAGGGCCGGTTTCAGAAACGAGCTGGACCGCCTGCGGGACGTCCTGGCCCTGGTCTTCCTCGGCGCGCTCGCCGGGATGCTGATCAGTTCGACCGTCGGAAGCGGCGCACTGGTCCTCTCCGGAGCGCTGGACGCGGGCGACTTCTGGCCGACGTGGTCGGTGTGGTGGGCCGGTGACGCGATGGGAATCCTCGTCGTCACTCCGTTCCTCCTCGTCCTGTCCAAGGCCCGGTGGCCGTCGCGAGCCGGGCCCGGCCGCTGGTTCGAGGCGGCGGCCCTGGCGATCGGCACGGTCCTCACCACGCTCCTGGCCACGCGCACTTCCGACACGAACCTCCTCTTCCTCGTCTCGCCGTTCCTCATCTGGGCGGCCCTGCGCTTCCGGCTGGCCGGCGCGACGCCGTGCGCGCTCGTCGTGTCGACGCTGGCGATCCTCGCGGCCGGCGGCGACAGCGGCCCGTTCGTCGGCGACGACGTCTTCGCCGCGATGGTCACCCTCCAGGCCTTCAACGGCACGACCGCCCTGACGGCCCTCCTGCTCGCGGCCGTCATCACCGAGCGCGACCGGACGCACGAGGAGATCAAGCGGGTCTGCGACCGGTTGGCCGAGATGGTCGGCCGGATGGAGCCGGGACCCGAGTCGTACGAGTACCGGCCCGAGGACCGTCCGTAGCCCGTGACACCCGACGGCGCACTGCCGCCGTCGGTCCGGCCGGGCTGGCCGGGTCCGCCCGGCCCGGTCAGCCTGAACAGCCCGACCGGGCCGACCGGGCGGACCCTTGATGAACCCCGGTCGTGAGGGACGCCGGCTTCGGCGCCGCGACTCAGGGTCGGGTCCTCCTTTGGGGGGAGGTGATGCCCTCCTTCGGAGGGATTCCGTCAAGTCCCGTATGAGCAAGGGTGCTTGGGACCGACCGTCCACCTCCCGCGAGGATCTCCATCACCGTGCGAAGCAGACGAACAGCACCCGTCGTGGCCCTCGGCGCCATCGCGGCGCTCCTCCCCGTTCTCACCCCGGCTGCGGCCTCGGCGGCCGGGCCGGCGCCCAGGACCGCCACCGCCACCGAGACCACCGCCACGCCTTCGGTCGACGCGCTCGCGCGCTACGAGCGGCAGGAGCCGCGCTGGAGTCCCTGTGACGGGGGAGGGCCGGCGGAGTACGAGTGCGCGACGATCGAGGTGCCCCTCGACTACGCCCGTCCGAACGGTCGCACGCTCGACCTCGCCGTGTCACGGACGAAGGCGACCAGCGCCCGCGACCGGCGCGGTGTGCTGCTCCTGAACCCCGGCGGGCCCGGCGGATCAGGGCTCGACATGCCGGTCTGGCTGGCGCCGATGCTGTCGGACGACGTGAAGAAGCGGTACGACCTGATCGGCTTCGACCCCCGGGGCGTCGGCCGGAGCGCCCCGGTGAGCTGCGGGCTGAACGACGACGAGAGGGCGTGGCAGCGCCCGTACAAGGCGGCGACGTTCCGGAAGGACGTCCGGTGGGCGCGGACCGTCGCGGAGAAGTGCCGGGCGCGGAACGGCGACGTCCTGCCGCACATGACCACCCGCAACACCGCACGGGACATGGACGTCATCCGTGCCGTGCTCGGCGAGAGGAAGATCTCGTACCTCGGCTACTCCTACGGAACGTATCTGGGAGCCGTCTACACGCAGATGTTCCCGCAGCGCGCCGACCGGTTCGTGCTCGACAGCGCGGTCGACCCGGAGCGGATCTGGCGGGGCATGATCCAGGTGTGGGCCGAGGGGGCGGAACCGGCGTTCGCGCGGTGGACCGCCTGGGCCGCCGAGCGGAACGCGACGTACGGGCTCGGCGCGACCCCGACCGAGGTCGGTGCGGCGTTCTGGGCGCTGGTGGCACAGGCGGAGCGCGAGCCGATCGTGCTCGACGGCGTCGCCCTGTCGGGCGACGACATCCGGCTCGGGGCGCGGGCCGTGTTCTTCGACGTGGCGTACGCCTCCGAGGCGGTCGTCCGGCTCAAGGACGCCGCCGAGGGCCGGACGCCGGCGCCGGCACGGAGCGGCACGCCGCTCGCCCCCGTACCGCCGCGCTTCGGCCGCGCCGCCGACGGGCCGTCCGGCGCGCCCGCCGTCCCGGCGGACAACATGGACGCGGCCTTCTGGTCCGTGGTGTGCGCCGACACCCGCGCGTGGCCGCGTGACCCGGAGCGGTACCGGCGCGACGCCCTCCGCGACAAGGCCAGGTACCCGCTGTACGGGGACTTCGCGTCGACCGTCAAGCCGTGCGCGTTCTGGCGGGGCGGGGCCGAGCCCGCCACCCGGGTCGACAACTCCGTCGCCGCCCTCGTCCTGCAGAACGAGTGGGACTCCCAAACGCCCCTGGCCAGTGGCCGGGGACTGCACCGGGTCATGAAGGGGTCCCGGATGGTCACCGTCCTCGGCGGCCAGGGCCACGGAGTCTACGGACTGGGCTCCTGTGCCGACGCGACCGCCACCGCCTACCTGGTCACGGGCCGCCTGCCCGCCACCGACCTCACCTGCCGGACCCCGTCCGAGCAGGCCGGCCGCTCCACACCGCTCCCGCTGCCGACCGTCCCGCAGCGCCTCCCGATCGGACAGGACCGCTTCTGACGGCGCGCCCTCTCCGGCCCTGAGCCCTGAGGGCGGGGCCCCGCGAGACGGGGCCCCGCCCGTGCCGGGGGCGGCGGGGGCCGCGGGTTGCAGGCCCGCCGGTCGACGTCGCGGCGCGGCTGGCAGAGTCATGGGCGTTGCCCCGGACTCGGGGCGGGGGAGGAGCGGACCCCCTCAGGTCCGCCGGTAAGTCTGGTAAGTGACGACTCATGAGAAGAATCGCGGCCCATGGGCTGCACGTCCTGGCGACCGTCCTCGCGGCCGTCGTCCTGCTCGCGGGACAGGCGGCACCTGCCGCCGCCGTCACGACGGTCCCGGGGGACGCGGCCGGCACGGCCGCCACCCGGGAGACGGTCCGGGCGATGACCTGGAACATCTGCGGTGAGGCGGGCGGCCGGGTCGCCTCGGACACGGGCTACTGCCCGTACCGGAACGTGCCCGGCAAGAAGATCGAGGGCATCGCCCGGATCGTCAAGGAGCAGGGCCTCAACACGGTCATGCTGCAGGAGGTCTGCTCGGTCAGCCACCTGGTCCCGCTGGAGGCGAAGCTGGAGGCCGACGATCCCGACTCCGACTGGACGTTCGCGCTCGCGGGCGGGACGCGCCCGGACGACACGTACCAACCGGACAAGCCGGGAGTCGAGTTCATCGACACGGAGGGCTCGAAGTGCCGCGGCTCGCTGTCCGGCACGCTGGGCGTGGCCATCGGCGTCAAGGGCCGGATCACGTGGAAGACGGAGACGGACTTCGCGACTCCGCTCGGTCTGGCGATGGGCCGCGGCAGCGTGCTCTGCGTGGAGGTGGCCGGCTGGGAGAACCACGTGTGCACGACGCACGTGTCCAACTTCGCGGCCGACGTCCCGAAGAGGCTCACGCAGGCGCAGGCCGACCAGTACTACGACGACCAGATCGCGACGGTCGCGGACGTGGTGGGGAAGTTCCCGTCCGTCGTCCTCGGCGGTGACCTCAACACCCGGCTCCAGGACCGGCTCCAGCCGCTCCACCTCCTGATGTCGGAGTGCGACCAGCAGGCGTACGACCCTGGCGACGCCTCCGACGAGCCGACCAAGTTCACGCGCGACGGCGTGACGAAGGACGCGGACGGCGGGATCCTGTCGTACGCCGGATACACGTCCTCGAAGATCGACTACCTCTTCGCCACCGGCGGCTTCACCGGCTGCGACTCCCGGACGGACTTCGCGGACAAGGCGGACTACCGGCTCTCCCTCCAGCCCGCCTGCACCAAGGCGACGCCGTCGACCGTCCCCGACCCGTGCGAGCCGGACGCGACCGGCTACTCCGACCACACCCCGCTGTACGGCAGCACGCAGGGCGGCGGGAAGCTCTCCTGGCGCCTCGACGGCAGCCCCGACGGATTCGGCGGCACGCTCACGGGCGGCGCCTCGTGGGCGCCGGGCGAGCACGGCGGGGCCCTGGCGCTGGACGGTTCGACGGGAGCCGCCACGGCGGCCGGGCCGGTCGTGGACACCACGCGCAGCTTCACCGTCTCCGCCTGGGCGAAGGTGGACCCGGGCGCGGGCACGTCGGTCGTCCTGTCCCAGGACGGGAAGATGATCAGCGGCATGATGCTCTGGTACAACGCGAGTGACAGCACCTGGCGCTTCGCCCTGCCGAAGGTCGACAGCACCACGTGGAGCGTCGACCAGGCCATGGCCCCCGCCGCCCCGACCGGCACGTGGACCCATCTCACGGGCGTGCACGACGCGGCCGCCGGCACCGTCTCCCTCTACGTCGACGGCGTGAAGAAGGCCACGGCCGCGCATGTCGAATCCGACCGCTGGGCGGCCACGGGCCGGTTCGTCGTCGGCCGCGACAAGGTGAAGGGCGTCGGCAACGCGTACCTCGACGGGTTCGTCCAGCGGGTGGCGGCCTTCGACTACCCGCTGCGCGACGACCAGATCGCCTCGTACGCCGGCCGTCTGACGGCACCGACCGGCAGGGGCACGGCGCTGCGCGACGTCGCGGGCGAGCCGCTCTCGCAGGGCTGCCACCAGAACCTCGACCCCTTCGGCGCCGACTACGGTACGGCGACCACCCTCACCCCGACGCTGACGGCCACGGTCACCCACCCCGACCCGTCCAGGGAGGTGTGGGCCGAGTTCTCCCTCTGGGACAACACCGACCGGACCCAGCCGCAGCCGATCACCATGGGCGAAGCGGGCTCGGCCGGGACCCGGGTCCGCGGTCAGGGCACCGTCTCCGTTCCGGTGCCCCGGCTGATCCCGGGCCACGCCTACGGTTGGCGCGTCCGCACCACCGACGGCACGACCACCTCGCCCATCTCCACGAACTGCCACTTCAGGGCCCCCGCAGCCTGAGCCCGACCGACGGAGCCCGCCCCCGGTGGCC
>NZ_JBHJQI010000075.1:0-39817 GCF_042262805.1 Streptomyces sp. NPDC056361 | reverse complement strand
TTTTTTTTTTTTTTTGTGGGGGGGGGGGGGGGGGGGCCCCAACCGGGGGCGGCGCCCTCGGCGGCGCCCCCGCCCCTTGCGCCTGGACCCGCACCGACAGTGAGCCGTACCTGTGGTGCGGGTTCAGGCGCGAAAGCCTAGGCCCGGCAGAGGGCGCCGTCCGTTGTGCCCACCCGTCCCGCCCCAGGCGGACGATTGCCCACAACGGGGTGGACGGGGACCAGCGAGAGTGGGCGCCGCCCCAGCAGAACGGCTGCCCACAACGGGCGGGGCGTCGTCCGAGCGGGGCGAGGGCCCACAACGGGGTGGGCGCGGGAGCGGCGAGGGTGGGCGCCGCCCCGGCGGGACGGCGCCCACGACGCGGGTGTCAGAGGTTGCCGCGCTTTTCCTGTTCGCGCTCGATGGCTTCGAAGAGCGCCTTGAAGTTGCCCTTGCCGAAGCCCATCGACCCGTGGCGCTCGATCATCTCGAAGAAGACGGTCGGACGGTCCTGGACGGGCTTGGTGAAGATCTGCAGCAGGTAGCCGTCCTCGTCGCGGTCGACGAGGATCTTCAGCTCGCGGAGGGTCTCGACGGGCACGCGGGTCTCGCCGGCCCACTCGCCGAGGGTGTCGTAGTACGAGTCGGGGGTGTCGAGGAAGGAGACGCCCGCGGCCCGCATCGCGCGCACGGTGGCGACGATGTCGTTGGTGGCGAGGGCGATGTGCTGGACGCCGGCGCCGCCGTAGAACTCGAGGTACTCGTCGATCTGCGACTTCTTCTTCGCGATGGCGGGCTCGTTGATCGGGAACTTCACCTTGAGGGTGCCGTCCGCGACGACCTTGGACATCAGCGCCGAGTACTCGGTCGCGATGTCGTCGCCCACGAACTCCTTCATGTTCGTGAAGCCCATGACCTTGTTGTAGAAGCCGACCCAGTCGTTCATCTTGCCGAGCTCGACGTTGCCGACGCAGTGGTCGATGGCCTGGAAGGTGCGCTTGGCCGGCGGCTCGACGATGGGGTTCGCGGGGACGAAGCCCGGGAGGTAGGGGCCGTCGTAGCCGGAGCGCTCGACGAGGGTGTGGCGGGTCTTGCCGTAGGTGGCGATGGCGGCGAGGACGACGGTGCCGTTCTCGTCCTTGAGCTCGTACGGCTCGGTGATGCCGGTGGCGCCGTGCTCGACGGCGTAGGCGTACGCGGCTCGCGCGTCGGGCACCTCGATCGCCAGGTCGACGACGCCGTCGCCGTGCTCGGCGACGTGGTCGGCGAGGAAGCGGCCCCAGTCGGTGGAGACCTTGATGACGGAGGTGAACACGAAGCGGGCGGCGCCGTTGGTGAGGACGTAACTGGCGGTCTCGCGGCTGCCGTTCTCCGGTCCGGAGTAGGCGACCAGCTTCATGCCGAAGGCCGTGGAGTAGTAGTGCGCGGCCTGCTTGGCGTTGCCGACGGCGAAGACGACCGCGTCCATTCCCTTGACCGGGAAGGGATCGGCCTTGCGCGCGGTGGAAGGGGTGTGATCGATGGTCTCAGTCATGGCAGCAATGTCCCGCCGTTCGGCAAGGTGCGCAAGAGTTCGCTGATCTGCTGGTCAACTTGTACAGCGATCGGCGAGCATGGCCGTGCGACTTGTACATCCTGACCACGAGGAGACCGCTGTGGCGATCGATCATTTGGACGGCCGGCTGATCGCGCTTCTCGCGCGCGAGCCGCGCATCGGGGTCCTGGAGGCCTCCCGCCGCCTCGGCGTGGCGCGCGGCACGGTGCAGGCGCGTCTCGACCGCCTGCAGGACAGCGGCGTGATCCGCGGTTTCGGGCCGCAGGTGGATCCGGCGGCGCTCGGCTACCCGGTGACGGCGTTCGCCACGCTGGAGATCAAGCAGGGCCAGGGCGCGGACGTGCGGGGCCATCTGGCGACGGTTCCCGAGGTGCTGGAACTCCATACGACGACGGGCCACGGCGACATGCTCTGCCGTCTGGTCGCCCGCTCCAACGCCGACCTCCAGCGGGTGATCGACCGCGTCGTCGGCTTCGAGGGCATCGTCCGGGCCTCCACGGCGATCGTGATGGAGAACCCCGTACCGCTGCGGATCATCCCGCTGGTGGAGCAGGCGGCGGGGGACGCGCCGCTGTAGCGGCCGGGCCACCGCCCCTGGGCGACTCCCCGAGTTACAAAGGACTAGTTGCAAAGAAACCCTTGCAACTAGTCCTTTGTAACCCTACTCTCGGAGCATGCCCGAGCCCGAGGAAAACCTGAGCCGCCAGCTCGACCCGCGCTCCCTGCGCGGGCTCGCCCACCCGCTCCGCATCCAGCTGCTGCGCGCCCTGCGCCGGCACGGACCCGCCACGGCCTCCCAACTGGCCGAGCAACTGGGCGAGTCCAGCGGCGCGACCAGCTACCACCTGCGCCAGCTCGCCGCCCACGGCTTCGTGGAGGACGACCCGACGCGCGGCAAGGGACGCGAGCGCTGGTGGAAGGCCGGCCAGCAGGGCACGAGGGTCGACGAATCGCTCTACAAGAACCCCGACCCCGAGGTCCAGGGCGCGCTCGACATCTACTCCCACGAGATCGCGACCATCCACACCCAGGAGCTCGGCACCTACCTCGGCACCCGGCACGACTGGGGCGACAGCTGGCTCGGCGCCTCCGACATGAGCGACTTCACGCTGCGCCTCCCGGCCGACAAGCTCCGCGAACTCGACGAGAAGCTGCACGCCCTCATCGAGTCGTACCGCGACATCGCGGAGGCGGACGCGCCGGACGCGGAGCGCGTACGCATCCACCTGCACGCGTTCCCGCAGCGCGACAACTGACGTTCCGGGCCGCACCACCGACGTCCCCGGAACCACTACCGACGTTCCCGGCACCACCACCGACGTCCCCGGCACGACCACCGACGTTCCCGGCACCACCACCGACGGAAGGACACCCCGGAGTCATGCACGCCGACATCCACCTCCAGCTGCACCGCCTCCACGCCGCCGAACTCCACCACGAGGCCGCCGACACCACCCGGCCGCACACCGCGACCCCCGCCCTGCGCGTCCAAATCGGTTGGAAGCTCGTCGAGTTCGGCCTCAGACTCGCCACGCAGCGTCCCGACACAATCGACCGCTTCACGACGGCCGCCTGACAGGGCGAGCCATACCGGGGGGAAATCCGTGCACCCGCGCACACCACTGGCCAGCGTCCTGGCCGCCAACGCCATCTCCATCAGCGGCAATTCACTCACCCTGATCGCGGTGCCGTGGTTCGCGCTGGAGACCACCGGCAGTCCCGGCAAGGCGGGCCTCGTCGCCTTCTGCGCCGCTCTGCCGGTCATCGCCTCCGCCGTCGTCGGAGGACCCGTCATCGACCGGATCGGCCGCCGCCGGGTCTCGGTCGCCTCCGACCTCGTCTGCGCCCTCGCGCTGGCCGCGATCCCGCTGCTCAACCAGGCGGGCGTGCTCCGGTTCTGGATGCTGTGCGCGCTGATGGCCGTCACCGGCTTCTTCCACGCACCCGGCGAGACCGCGCGCAACGTGCTCACGCCCGACCTGGCGGAGCGGGCCGGCATGCCGCTGTCCCGCGCCACCAGCTTCTACGACGCGGTGTCCCGCGGCGCCCGGATGACCGGGGCCGCGCTCGCCGGCCTCCTCGTCGCGCTCATCGGCGCCGACACCGTGCTGTACGTCGACGCCGCCACGTTCACCGTCTCGGCGCTGCTCGCCCTGGTGGGCCTGCGGGGCGTGCCGTCGGCCGAACCCGCGCGCGGGGCACCGCCGTTGTCCGTCGCCGTGTACCGGGCGGACCTGCGCGAGGGGTACGCGTTCCTGCTGCGCACCCCGCTGATCCTCGGCGTCAACCTGATGGTGATGGTCACCAACGGGCTCGCCCAGAGCTGGAGCGCGGTCCTGCTGCCGGTGCACGCCCGGGAGGAGCTCGGCGGGTCGACGGCGCTCGGCCTGCTGGTCGCCGTCTTCGGCGGCTGCGCGCTCGTCGGCGCCCTGCTGTACGCGGCGGTCGGGCACCGCTTCCCGCGCCGGCCGGTCGTCGCGGTCGGCTTCCTGCTCGCCGGGGCCCCCGTGTACGTGACGGCGGCGCTCACGGACACCACCGCGCCACTGCTCGTGGCGATGGCGTTCGGCGGACTCGGCGCCGGGGTGCTCAACCCGATCCTCGGCGCGGTCTTCTACGAGACCGTCCCCCAGGAGCTGCGCAGCCGCGTCGGCAGCGCCAGTACCGCGAGCGTGCTGCTGACCACCCCGCTGGGCGGGCTCGCCGCCGGCCTCCTGGTCGAGCGGACGGGCCTCACCACGGCGCTGCTCACCGTCGGCGGGATGTACTTCCTGGCCGCGCTCTGCCCCCTGGTCTTCCCGTCCTGGCGGGGCATGGACGCGCCGCGCGCCGCGAAGGGGACCGGCGGCCCGGGGGTCAGCAGGACGGAACCTGCTCCTCCTGCCCCTGCCCCAGGGCCCGGAGGGACGCCACCGCGTCGCTGAGGGCGGTGACGGGCACGAGCCGCATGCCCTGGGGCAGCTCGGCCCGGGCGTCCGAGCACTCCGCCTTCGGTACGAGGAAGACGGTGGCCCCGTCCCGCGCGGCGGCCTGCGTCTTGAGGGAGACCCCGCCGACCGCGCCGACGGTGCCGTCCGCCTCGATGGTGCCCGTACCGGCGACGGACTTGCCGCCGGTGAGGTCGCCGCCGTCCCCGTCGCCGTCGAGCTTGTCGACGATGCCGAGGGAGAAGAGCAGCCCGGCGCTGGGGCCGCCGATGTCGGCGAGGTGCAGGGTCACCTTCACCTTCGCGGGGTCCAGCTTCAGGTAGCCGAGGGCCGCGAGCGTGGCCGCGTCCTGCGACTCCTTCATCTGGCCGAGGTTGCGCTCCTCGATCTCGGCGTCGGACTTCCCCGACGGGTAGACGGACTCGCGCGGCAGCACGGCCTGGTCGGTCCTGAACCAGGCTTCGGCGACGTCCCCGAGGTCGACGTCCGTCGAAGGTCCGGTCGCGACGATCGTCGTCATCCTCAGCTGCCCCTGCGTCGGCCGCACGGGCGCGCCGGTGATCGTGATGATCTCCCGCCCGTCGTCCTTGCCGAGCACGTCGACGGTCGTCCCGGGCTGCGCGATCGCGTACGGCAGCGGCGCGAGCCCGACGACGGCGAACAGCGCGGCGACGGGCAGCGCGCACAGCGCGAGGACACGGGAACGAGGAAGGCTGGAGAGCACCCGCCCAATCTACTGGGACGCGCCCCGCCCCCGGGCCGGGGGCGCGGGGGCCCGCAGCCGCCGGGCGAAGAAGGACCCCACCCCGCGCCGTACGACCGCCATCGCCGCCGCCGTGTCACCGGGCCCCACGAGGGCGGCCCTGGCCCCGGCGGTGACGAGCCCGGCGGCCTGGAGCTGCGGGACGAGGAAGGCGTAGTCGCTGAGGACCCAGTGGCCGCTGCGGGCCAGCAGGACGCGGCGGGCCGGCACCCCCGCCCAGGAGCGTTCGAGCCGGGCGGCGTCCTCGAAGCCGTCCGTACGGAACATGAGCAGCGGCCGGTCGAGGCCCTCCGTCACCGCCGGGTCCAGGTCGAGGTAGCCCTCCAGGTTCACCCCCGCGGAGATCCGGTCGTCGGCGGCCAGCGCGTGCACGGCGGCGGTCCCGCCCGCCGAGTGCCCGTAGACGCCGATCCGGTCCAGGTCCATGACGGGGGCGAGGGGCAGGGTCCCGAGCCGGTCCAGGACGAAGCGGAGGTCCGCGACCCGTGTGTCGATCATGGTGCGGAAGGTCTCCGGGTCCGGGTTCCCCCGCAGCACCGTCCACCGCATCCCGCCGGGCAGCTCCACCTGGCTCGCGTCCCCGGGATGGTCCACGAGGACCACGACCCGGCCGTGGCTCGCCAGGTCCTCGGCCAGGGTCGTGCCCAGGGTGCGGCAGTCGCCGCCCCCCGGGCCGTACAGCAGGACCGGGCGCCGCCCCGGCAGCGGCGGCGCGTCCACGTGCCCGTGCGTGAGGACCGCGCCCCAGTCGACGCCCGCCGCCGGCAGCCCCTCGTGCACCCGGGGCGCCAGGTCCGCGAACTCCTTCGCCTCGGCCTCCGTCAGCTGCGGGGCGCGCGGGCGGCCCCGGACCGTACGGGCCGGGTACAGGACGCTGATCATCACCTCCCGCACCCCGGCCGCGGGCTCCCACGGGTCGTTGCGCGAGGTGTCCGTCAGCGCGAAGGTCCGGACGCCCACGGGGTGGGGCCCGGTCGGCGCGGGCAGCCGAAGCCGGGTCGCCGCCCGGGCGGGGGTGGTGCCGAGCAGGGTGGCTGCGGCCGCGAGCAGGGCGCCCTTGGCGACGGTGCGGCGGCTGGGTGCGGGGTGCTGTGTCATGCACGGCATCCTTGGACGCGGCGGGCCCGGGCGCGAAGGTTCAGGCCCCGCCCGAAAGGCTGGCGGGAGACGGCGGGAGACGACGAGTGCTGCGCATCCACTTCACCCCGGACGACCTCGCACGCGTACGGTTCGCCCCCCGGCCCTCCCCCGTACCCGAACTCCACGCCGCCCTCATGATGCTCGGCGCACCGCACGAGGAGCTGCTCTTCGGGCGCTGGCGGGGCAGGCTGTCGCGCGCCCTGACGGCGGCGGCGGGACCGCTCGCGGACCTCGTGCCCGGCGGCGTGGCCCCGCGCTTCCTCGACGTCCTCGGCGGGACGCGGGAGGAGGGCTTCGAACTGATCCGCGCGGCCCGCCCGGAGTTCGTCCGGTCCGAGCTGGAGCGGGTGCACGCGGGCGGGGGCCCGGTGCCGCCGTGGGTCCGCGCCCTGCACGGCGGGGAGGCCGGGGCGTGGCACGCCCTGGACCGCGCGCAGAAGGCGGCGTACGAGGCCGTCCTGGCGCCCGTGTGGCCGCTGGTCCAGGACCTGCACCGGGCGGAGTTCACCCGGCACGCGCTGACGGTCGCGGAACACGGCCTCGAGGCCGCCCTCACGGCCTCCGCCCCGGGCTCGCGGCTGCGCGACGGGGTCTGGGAGTGGCCCGGCGTCCCGGCGGGCCGGGACCTGCGGCTCGACGGCCGCGGGCTCGTGCTGCTGCCGACCTTCCACTGGCGGGGCGGCCCGCTCGTCCAGGACCTGCCCGGCCGCCCCGTGGTCCTGGCCTTTCCGGCGGGCCGGGGCCTGCCGCTCGCCCCGGACGGCGGCGGCACCCGCGAGGAGGCCCTCACGGGGGTCCTCGGCAGGACGCGCGCCGAGCTGCTGCACGCCCTGGACGAGGGCATGACGACGACGGGCCTGGCCCGCCGCCTCGGCGTCAGCAACGCCACGGCCTCGGCCCACGCCCAGGCCCTCCGCGCGGCGGGCCTGATCACGACGACGAGGACGGGCAGGTCGGTCCACCACGAGCGGACCCCCCTCGGCCGTCTCGTCGCGAGCGACCGTCCCTGACACGGCCGTCCGGCCGCGCGGCGGGGGCGGGCCCGGCAGGTGTCGTGCCGATCAGGCCGGGCTCGCGGGGCCTGACACCCCGCCCGACCCTCCGCCCGACCTCCTCTGCCCGGCACTCGGCCTGGCCCCTGCCCGGTACTCGGCCTGACACCCTGCCCGGCGTCCCGCCCGGCGCCCTGTCCGGCGTCCTGTCCGGCCCCCGCCCGACCCGGCCCCCGTCCGGAACCCCTAACGCAGCGCGTCGGCGACCTCGCGGGCCGCGTCCACGACACGGGGGCCCACGCGCTCGGGGACGGCGTCGGCGAGCATGACGACGCCGACGCTGCCCTCGACGCCGGTGACGCCGACGAGCGGGGCGGCGGCGCCGCTGGCGCCCGCTTCGAGTTCACCGTGGGTGAGGGTGAAGCCGGGTTCGATGAGGGAGCCCTGGCGGGCGGCGAGGATCGCGCGGCCGGCGGCGCCCCGGTCGAGGGGGTGACGGAAACCGGCCCGGTAGGCGACGTGGTAGTCGGTCCAGGTCGGTTCGACGACGGCGACGGCGAGGGCCTCGGCCCCGTCGACGAGCGTCAGGTGGGCCGTGGCCCCTATGTCCTCGGCCAGCGAGCGCAGCGCGGGCAGGGCGGCCTCGCGCACCAGGGGGTGGACCTGGCGGCCGAGCCGCAGCACCCCGAGGCCGACGCGGGCGCGTCCGCCGAGGTCGCGGCGGACGAGGGCGTGCTGTTCGAGGGTGGCCAGCAGACGGTAGACGACGGTCCGGTTGACACCGAGTTTGTTGGACAACTCGGTGACGGTCAGGCCGTGGTCGGTGTCGGCGAGCAGCTTGAGGACTCTGAGTCCCCGGTCGAGCGTCTGGGAGGTCTCCGCGGTCACGACGCCCTCTCCTTCGGAGTGAGTGGCGACGGGCTCTCACGGGATTGCGACGCCGGTCCCGTCGGCGACGCACGTCAGAGGCCGCCGGCAGGAAGGGGTACACCGGCTGCGCTCCGCGGCGGCGCTGCCACGGGGCGATTGCTTTTGAGCCGGGACAGTAGCGACCCGCTCCGCTGAGCGGAAGACCTCGTCCAGAATCCGGGCGTCGCCGACCGTATAGAGACGGTTCGGGACCTTCGTCGGCCGGACTGGGGACTTTGGCGGACAAGATCGCCTATGTCGTGCACGTAGCGTGGAAGGCGTCCGGTGGCCGGCCGTGGGGGCCGGCTCCGGTGCCGGTCCCGCCGCCGCGGGACCGCTGAGGCCCGTACGAACGACGTCGTACGGGCCTCAGCCGCGTTTCGGGGGGCGTCGGGGTCACCGCATCCGGGTGGCCCACTCCTGCACCTTCTTGATCCGCTCCCGGATCTGTCCGGCGGTGGCCTCGGCGCTCGGCGGCCCGCCGCACACCCGGCGGAGCTCGGTGTGGATCACGCCGTGGGGCTTGCCGGTCTGGTGGACGTACGCGCCGACCATCGTGTTGAGCTGTTTGCGCAGCTCCAGGAGCTCCTTGTGGGAAACGACGGGGCGGCGTTCGGCGGGCAGTTCGAGGAGGTCGGCCTCGGTGTCCGGCTTCTTGCGGCTGTGCGCGATCTGCCGGGCCTGGCGCTTCTGCAGCAGCAGCTGCACCTGGTCGGGTTCGAGGAGGCCGGGGATGCCGAGGTAGTCCTGCTCCTCGGCGCTTCCGGGGTGGGCCTGCATGCCGAACTCGGCGCTGTTGTAGAGCACGCGGTCGAAGACGGCGTCGGACTCCAGCGCCTCGAAGGGCAGCATGTCCTGTTCGCCGGTGTCCTCGTCCTGCTGGCGCTCGGCCTCGGCGAGCTCCTTCTCGGACTCGGCGTAGGGGTCGTCCTCGCCCGCCTTCTTGGGCTTGTCGAGGACGTGGTCGCGCTCGACCTCCATCTCGTTGGCGAAGCCGAGGAGGCTGGGGATCGTGGGAAGGAACACGGACGCGGTCTCGCCGCGCCTGCGCGAACGCACGAAGCGGCCGACGGCCTGCGCGAAGAACAGCGGGGTCGAGATGGTCGTCGCGTACACGCCGACGGCGAGGCGGGGGACGTCGACGCCCTCCGACACCATGCGGACGGCGACCATCCACCGGTCGGTGTTCTCGCTGAACTCGTCGATGCGGTTCGAGGCGCCCGTGTCGTCGGAGAGGACGACGGTGGCCTTCGTGCCGGTGATCTCGCGGATCAGCTTGGCGTACGAGCGGGCCGAGTCCTGGTCGGAGGCGATGACGAGGCCGCCGGCGTCCGGGATGGACTTCCTGACCTCGGTGAGCCGCTGGTCGGCGGCGCGCAGGACGTTCGGCATCCAGTCGCCCTTGGCGTCCAGCGCGGTGCGCCAGGCCTGCGAGACGGCGTCCTTGGTCATCGGTTCGCCGAGGCGGGCGGCGATCTCGTCGCCCGCCTTGGTCCGCCAGCGCATGTTGCCGCTGTAGGAGAGGAAGATGACCGGCCGCACGACGCCGTCGCCGAGGGCGTTGCCGTAGCCGTACGTGTAGTCCGCGGAGGACCGCCGGATGCCGTCGTTGCCCTCCTCGTACGTCACGAAGGGGATCGGGTTCGTGTCCGACCGGAAGGGCGTGCCGGTCAGCGCGAGGCGCCGGGTGGCCGGCTCGAAGGCCTCCAGGCACGCCTCGCCCCAGGACTTCGAGTCTCCCGCGTGGTGGATCTCGTCGAGGATGACGAGGGTCTTGCGCTGTTCGGAACGGTTGCGGTGCAGCATCGGGCGGACGCCGACACCGGCGTACGTGATGGCGACCCCGTCGTACTCCTTGCTGAGCGGCCCGGCGCTGTAGTCGGGGTCCAGCTTGATGCCTATGCGGGCCGCGGCCGCCGCCCACTGCTTCTTCAGGTGCTCGGTGGGCGCCACGACGGTGATCTGCTGCACCACGTGGTGGTGCAGCAGCCACGACGCCAGCGTCAGCGCGAAGGTCGTCTTGCCGGCGCCGGGTGTGGCGACGGCCAGGAAGTCACGGGGCTGCTCCTGGATGTATCTCTCCATCGCCCCCTGCTGCCAGGCGCGCAGCTTGCCGGCGGTACCCCACGGGGCCCGTCCTGGGAAGGCGGGAGAAAGGTGATGGGAGGAGGTGGTGGTGGTAGTAGTCACGATCTCCGGGTTCGACGCTCGTCCAGATATGACAACCGGGCCACCTTACCGGCGGCCCGGGGGGAACTCCGTATGAAACGGGGTGGGGACGAGCCGGTTGCGACTCACCTCACGTCGCGGCGCAACTCACCCCGCGGTGGGGACGATCAGCTCGCGCAGCCCCTCCGCGATCACCTCGACCTCGTCGGTCTCGCCGGTCGCCACGGCGATGACCAGGCGTTCCGCGGCGTCGATGTCCGGCCGCAGCTGGACGCCGTTCATGGCGAGGAAGGTGACGCAGGACAGCCAGGCGGTGCGTTTGTTGCCGTCGACGAAGGGGTGGTTCACCGCGAGGGACTGCAGCAGCGCGGCCGCCTTGCCCATGAGGTCGGGATACGCCTCCTCCCCGAACATGGCGGCCGAGGGGCGGTGCACCGCCGAGTCGAGGAGTCCCGCGTCGCGGACGACGATCTTCTGGTCGTCGACCGCGTGCTCGGCGATGATCAGAACGTCTTCGCCGGAGAGGTAGACGCAGGTCACTTGAGCCGCTCCATCAGCTCGTGCCACTTGGTCGCCTGCTCCATGGCCGTCTTGCGCACGATCGCCTCCTGGGCGGTGCGCGCGAGGTAGTCGTCGACGGCGCGCAGCAGTATGGCGTGCATGCTCGTGCCCTCCTGCTCGGCGCGCTGCTTCAGGGCCTCGGTCTGGTCGTCACGGAGACGCAGGTTCATAGCCATACCAGAACGGTACCACCGTGGGGTCAATCTGGTACCGAATACTCAGCTCCGCCTCTCCCCCAGCCGCGTCGCCACCCACGCCCCGACCGCCGCCACGCCCGCCATCGGCAGGAAGACGGCGGCGAAGGCGGCCGGGTGGGAGCCGGTGGTGCCGGCGGCGTCGACGGCGTGGCCGACCGCGCCGCCGCCGAGGGCGGCGAAGGCGGCGCCGCCGGCGGCGAGCAGGAGGACGTTGGAGAGGCCGTCGGAGATCTGGAGGGCGGCGGAGTTCGCGCCGACCTCCTCGGGGGCGGAGAGCTTCATGAGGAGCACGCTCGTGGAGGCGATGACGGCGCCCATGCCGAGGCAGCCGAGGGCCCAGACGGCCGCGAGCACCCAGACCGGCACCGAGGTGACGAGCACGCTCGGCGCCGCGGCTATCGACAGGGCGACGAGGACCATGCCGAGGACGACGAGGCGCTCCCGGTAGGGCTCGGTCCACGGCCGGGCCTGGATCCAGGAGCCGAGCGCCCAGGTGAGGCCGCCCGCGGCGAGCGAGAAGCCGGCCAGGGTGGGGCTCAGGCCGCGCTGGGTGACGAGCATGAGCGGCACGAAGGACTCGGCGGCGATGAACGCGCCGGCGGCGATGCCGCGGAGCAGGACGACGGAGGGCAGGCCGCGGGCCGCCCGCCAGGTGCCGTGCGGCAGCAGGCCGCGGACGGCGGGCACCAGGAGCGCGACGCCCGCCGCCGCCGGGACGAGCGAGAGCCAGCGCAGCTCCTGGCCCGCGTACTGGAGGAGCCCCGCGCCGGCCGAGATGCCGAGGGCGAGCAGGATCCGCCGCCGGTCCCAGGGGGTGACGGGCGCCTGCGGGTCGGCGGGGCCCGACGCGGTGCGGCGTATCGCGGGGAGGGCGAGGGCCAGCGGGAAGACGACGAGCACGGGGATGCCGACGAAGACCCAGCGCCAGCCCAGGTGCTCGGTGACCGTTCCGGCGGCGAGCGGCCCCACGACGGACGGGACGACCCAGCACGCGGCGAACGCGGCCATGATCGCGGGCCTGAGGTGTTCGGCGTACGCGCGGCCGATGACCACGTACAGCGCGACGATCACCAGGCCGCCACCCAGTCCCTGCACGGCCCTGCCGAGGATGAACAGCCACATGGCGCCGGCCGTCCCGGAGAGGAGCAGTCCGGCGGAGAACGCGGTGATCCCGGCCGTGAGGGAGCCGAGCGGCCCGCTCCGGTCGGACCACTGCCCGGCCAGGACCATCGCGAAGAGGCTGGTGGTGAAGTACGCGGAGAACGCGAAGGCGTAGACGGAGACGCCGTTCAGCTCGCGCGCGGCGACGGGCATGGCGGTGCCGACGGCCGTCGCCTCGAAGGCGATCAGCAGGACCACGGACACGATGCCGATGCTGAGCGCCCGGTGAGCCGCGTCGAGGACGGACCCCTTGGTGTCGTCGTGCACGGCACGGGGTCCGGGGGCTTCGACGACGTCGGCGTCGCGTGGTTCGAGGGCGCTCATCCCCCCAGAGTAAGAGGTGAAGCACCGGATGGCCCCTGTCAGGAGTCCCGACCCTCCTCCGCCCTTGGACGTACGACCGCGAGCGGAATGTTGCGGCCGTGTGGCAGTCGCGTGGCGCGGCCCCGGAAACCCTTGAGCCCCTTCCGGACCGCCCCCTACGGTCGTACCAGTGCACAACACGACCGTGTGCCCGAGTGGTTCAGGGACTCGCCTGCAAAGCGAGTTACGTCGGTTCGATTCCGATCACGGTCTCTCGATGATCTTCCTTACGGAACCTTCACATCCGCCCCGCGGCTGTGCCACAGTCCCCCCATGGACGATCAAGGCAGACGCAAGCTCGGCATCCTCGCCGGTGTGGGCCTCGCCGGGGCCCTCCTGCCCGGCATCACCCTGGGCCCGGAGACCGTGGACGTGGCGCTCTCCGTCCTCGCCGCCACCATCGTGCTGGTGGTCCTCACCCAGGTGATCTACATCGGGCCGTCGGCCCGCGTGCCCCTCCCCGCCCTCCTCGCGTTCGGCCTCGCCGGCTTCGTCCAGGACGCCCTCATCTGGTGGCTGCTCTCCTGGCTCGGCCCCAAGATCTCCGAACTCCACGTCGACGGCCTCGCCACGATCCTCCTCGCGGCCCTCATCACCCGCTCCACCCTCCTCCTGCTGTCCCAGCTGTCCCCGGCCGCCGCGACGGCCGAGGACTGAGACGGGCGGGAGCGGGCCCTGCCGGTTCGCGGCTGGTCGCCCGCCGATCCCCTACTTCTCCCCGCGCCACTTCCTGGCCTCGAAGACGGGCTTCTCGGGCAGGCCGGCGTCGTTCTCGCAGCCCAGCTCCTTCACGACCGCGAGGGTGGCGGAGTGGAGGACGGTGAGGTAGGCCTCGCGGGTGGCGGGGGTGTTGGCGGGGTAGGCGCCCTTGACCGGCTTGGCGAACTCCAGCTCGGCCGCGATCGGGGCCGGCTGCCGGTCCGACCCCTTCAGGCGCGGGCTGGTGCACTCGACGAAGAGGGAGGCCGTCTTGTTGTCCGCGCTCGTCTCGCGGCCCATCGCGTAGAGGTACCGACCGTGGTCCCACCACTTGGCGGTGCCGTCGTCGTACAGGGCACCGCGGTCGTGCAGGTAGACGTCGATGTCGATCTCGCTCTTCGGGGAGGAGTCGGTGGCGACCTCGCACATCGAGGGATGGCCCGGCGGCCTGCCCTGCTTCGCCTGATCCTCGATCAGTACGCCGACCGTCCGGTCCAGCCCACCGCTCCCGGCCTCCGAGAACTCCTTCGTACCGAGCACCGATTCGAGGGCCGCGACCGCCGCGGGTGAAAGCCTGCCGTCGCACTGCTGTGCGGCGGTGACCCGGGGCGGCGCCTCCGCGTCCTTCCCGCACGCGGTGAGCAGCAAGCCGAGGGCCAGCACGGTCGATACGGCGGCGGACGCTCTTCTCATCGGAATTCCTCGTCGAGTCGGTGGCGGAGGTTCAGCCGGTCTCAGGGGCGTTGCCGGTCTGCCTGGCGTGGTCGTTGCCCAGGCCGTAGCCATTGCTGACAGACTCGATCATGTCCTGCCGGAAGTCGCTGCTCACTTGGGAGCGGTGCTCGGACAGGAACCTCTCCATCGGGGACTCGGCACTGTAGCGACCGGCCGTGTACATGGCCTTGTTGCTCTCGTGGATCTCGTCCTCGGTCTTGTCCTTGTGGTCGTCGACGGACTTGTCCGACCAGTCGCCGATGACCTGCCCGGCAAGCTGCTCCATCACTCCGGAACCGGTGTCGACGGCGAGCGGTACGAGGATGGCGGCCGCGCCGACCGCGGCCGTGGCCGGAAGGAAGGCGACACCGGCGGCGATGCCCACCGTGGCGCCGAGCTCCACCCAGCCGGCCTTGGCGGCCTGCGCCTTCTCGTACTCCTCGTGCTTCTTCATGCCCTCGGCCTCGACCTGGGCGCCGCGCGACTCGTCGAGCACGCCCTGGAGGGTGGCGCCCGTGTACACGGTGGCCCGCGCGCGCCCTTCGTCGATCTTGCCGTCCGGGCCGACCTGCGCTTCGAGGACGCTCGTGGTGTAGAGGCGTTCGGCCGTGGAGACCGAGGCGTACGCGTCCGGGTGCTGGCCGAGGGTGCTCAGGAAGTCGACCGCCGCCTGCCGCCCGAACTCGGGATGGGCGTCCCCGCCCTTGGTCGGCATGAAGGGACTGTCGGGAGTGTTCTTGTCCAGAGCCCAGTTGAGGTCGTCGATGTAACCGGCGCCCATGTGGCCCAGGCTGTCCGCCAGCGGGGACTGCCACTTCTTGAGCAGCTCGGCGTCGCCGCCGTACTTCTCGACGACCTGGGTCATGATCTTGGCCGTGGTCTCGTCCCGCTTCAGCTCCGGCGTCGCGTCGTCCCAGGCGTGGCCGAGCGTCGCCGACTCCAGGGCGTGGCCGAGGGCGTCGGGCATGTAGTCGGCGGACTTCTTGGCGGCGTCGGGGTCGTGGCCGTCGATGTCGGGGAAGAGCTCGTACTTCTCGTTGCCGAAGAAGTCGAGGTAGTTGGTGATCGGCTTGCCGTCCTTGTCCTTGCCGAGGTTCAGCTCGCCGCCGACGCTGCCGTCCTCCTTGTACGAGGTCAGCGGCTCCTTCGAGAAGAAGTCCTTCGACGCCTCCGGGCTGTGGCCCAGGGCCTCCAGCATCGAGATCATCGGGTCGAAGCCGGAGCCGTTGACGCCGGAGGGGTTGTACTGGTTCTGGAGCCCGCCGCCGATCATCGGCTTGCTGTTGGCGAAGAGGTACGGGTCCTTGGCGTGGAGCTGGGTGACGTGCTCGGCGATCGGGACGAGGAACTTCTTGTCGTAGTCGCCGTAGCGCATGATGCCGCCGAGCAACTGGTAGCCGAAGGCGGGGTTGTTGTCGTACTTGGCGAGCGGGATGCGCTCGGTGCCGAGCTTGCGCATGTCGGCGGACCACTTCTCGGTCCACGCGTCGCCGCCCTGGGTGGCGGTGGCGAGGTTGAGGCCGAGGTTCTTCTGGAGGTCCTGGACGTCGGCGAGGCGCTGCTTGTCGACCTTGGTGTAGTCGTACGTGTCCGTGGACAGCTGGCCGAAGAACTCCAGGGCGCCCTTGGGGCCCATGCCGTCGTAGAAGGTGCGGGAGAACTCCTTGGAGCCGCTGTTGTCCTTGAGCAGCTCGTTGAGGCGCATCAGCTCCTCGTGGGAGATGTCGCGGCCCTTCTTGGCGAGGTCGACGGCGCGCTGCGCCTCCTCGGCGTCGAGGCTGGTGTACTTCGGGGCGCTGAAGTTGTGGGTGTCGCCGGTGATGTTGGCCTTGAGGGCGTTGGAGCAGGAGACGTCGGCGTCGTCGCAGGTCTCGACGATGGCGTCGATGCGGCGCTGCATCGCCTCGATGTCGGCGCGCTCCTTGCGGACCATGTCCTGGAAGTCGGGGTCGTGGCGCATCCCCTGGTCCTTGGTCTGCGAGAGCGGCTCGACGGCTTCGACGGTGCCGTCGGCCTTCACCCGGAAGCCCTTGCCGGGGGCCTCCGTGTCGACGATCTTCTGCAGGTCGTCCTTGGCCTTCTTGAAGGCGTTGTAGCCGTCCTCCAGGACCTTGTGGATGCCGTCGGCGGCCTTGGCCGCGTCGGCGAACTCCTTGGCCGTCTTGTCCACGAAGGGCTTGGTGACCTCGGCGTTCACCCCGCGCCAGTAGTCGTCCCTGGCCTTCGCGGCCATCGTCGACTGGGCGTCCTGGGCGAGCGTGTCGAGCTTGCCCTTCATCGCGGCCCAGTCGTCGGCCGAGGTCTTCATCTTGTCGAGCGGAGCGTGGTACACGTTGTCAAAGGTCAGCACAGCAGGTCCCCCGCCTACTTGAGGTACTCGTTGATCTTGGAGGCGGAGAGTGCCGCCGCGATGTCCGCCTCCTCCTTGGCGTGCGAGGCGGCGCTGTAGTCCAGGTGGTTCGAGATGTTGGCGCAGGCGTCGAGCAGCGTGTTCAGCTGCGAGCCCCACGTCGACTGGACGGTGCTCAGCGCGGAGCCGGTGAGGAAGCCGTGGCCCGACAGGCCCGTCGCCGCTTCCGTGGTGCTCGTACGCGCGTGGTTGCCGTCCTTGACCAGCCGGCCGTGCAGCGCGTACGCGGCGCTGCCGATGGCCCCGAGCTTGTCCTGGTCGACGCTGAGGTCGGCGTTCCCGCCGCCACCGCCGCCGGGCTCGGGAGCGACCTGATTGAGCCTCATGCTCACGTTGGCCGTCGATGTGGAACGTACGGACGCCCACTCCTGATCGAACGACATGCTCGCCCCCGCTGCTCCCGTGACCGTCTGACCGTCTTGGTTCTGACTTCGTTCCGGCTTCGTTCCGGCTTCGCCCCAGCAAGTTCCGCGCCCTGGGAAACATCGCGATCGTAGTCCCCCGAGTGCCCGTTCGAGCATTCCCCACCGGGAAATGCCTCACGTTCGGGATTCCGGCGGTGCGCACGCGCCCGATTCACCTTCGCAACTCGGACAGCCCGGGCGTTCGCGACACCGGAGCAGCGCCCGGCCTGCCTCCTGCCGACCCCCGGACAGCACGGGGCCGGCACCGGACCGAACACCGCACCGGCCGCGATCCGGCCACGGTCCGGCCCCCGGTCCGCGTCTCCCGGACCGCTCCCGACCACGGCCCCGGCCCCCCGCCTCGGTAGGCTCGACCCGCCCCCGTCGTCACGGGGCGCCGGAACGACGGGGGGACGCACACGTGGAACAGTCACGCGCACGGGAGGAATCCGCGCGGCGGATCGGCCCGTACCGGCTCGTCACCCGCCTCGACCCGCCCGGTTCGGCCGTCCCGTGCCGCCGGTTCGTCGCCCGTACGGGAGACGGCGAGCGCACGGTCCTGCTGAGCGCCCCGCTGCCCGGCGCGGACCCCGCGCGCTTCGCCACCGAGGCCGACGCGGGGCGCCGCCTGCTCGGGCCCTGGACCGCCCCCGTCACGGACCTGGCCGGCCCCGACGAGGCGCCCTGGTACGCGACTCCGTACGTGCCGGCCCTCCCGCTCCCGGTCGCCCTCGCGGTGCACGGCGGACCGCTCCCCGAGGCGACCGTACGGGGCGTGGGCGCCGCGCTCGCCGAAGCGCTGGCCGCCGCGCACGCCCAGGGCCTCACGCACGCGGGCGTCTCCCCCGCCGCCGTGCTGCTCACCGCGGACGGCCCGCGTCTGACCTGCTTCGGCGCGGTACGCGCGGCGGGCCCCGACGGCGAGTCCCGCACCGGCCTCCCCGGCCTGGATCCGGGCGCACTCGCCCCCGAGCAGGCCTCCGGCGGGCGGCCCCGCCCCCCGGGCGACGTCTTCGCGATCGGCGCCGTGCTCGCCTACGCCGCCACCGGCCACACCGTGCCCGAACGCGACGAACTCCCGCCCTCCCTGCGGCCCGTGATCTCCTCCTGCCTGGCCCGCGACCCCGCCGACCGGCCCACCGCGGCCGCCCTGACGGCCGCCCTCGCCCCGCCGACCACCCACCACACGGTCCTCGACTCGGCCGGCGCGCTCCTCACCCCCGGCTGGCTCCCCGGCCGCGTCGTCGCCGCCCTCGCCCGCCAGTCCGCCGAACTCCTCGCCGCGGAACTCCCGCCGCTCCCCGCGGCCCCGGAACCGGCCGCGGCACGCAGCTGACGGAACGGGCGGGCACCCGCCCGGCGCCCGCCCACCGACCCGACGTTCACCCGCCCTCCGGCTCGCGCACCCGCGACCGCCCTGGATCACACGGACCCCACCTCATGCTGTCGCCCCTGACCCACGACGACCCGGCCACCGTCGCCACGTACCGCCTCCTCGCCCGCCTCGGCTCGGGCGGCATGGGGACGGTCTACCTGGCGCGCACCCCCGGCGGCCGTACCGTCGCGCTCAAGACCGTGCACGCCCGGCTCGCCACCGACCCCGCGTTCCGGGCCCGTTTCCGGCTGGAGACGGACGCGGCCCGGATCATCGGCGCACGGCACGGCGCGGCGGTCGTCGACGCCGACCCGCTGGCCGAGACGCCGTGGCTGGCCACCGAGTACGTCCTCGGGCCGCCCCTCGACGACGCCGTCGCGCTCGGCGGCCCCCTCCCCGAACCGACCGTCCGCGCCCTCGGCGCCGCGCTCGCCGGGGCCCTCGCCCAGCTGCACTCGTCGGACGTCGTCCACCGCGACCTGAAGCCCTCGAACGTCCTCGTCACCGCCTACGGCCCGAAGATCATCGACTTCGGCATCGCCCGCGCGGCCGGCGACGACCACCTCACCCGTACCGGCGCCGCGGCCGGCACCCCCGCCTACATGTCCCCCGAGCAGGCCAGCGGCGAGGAACACCCCCCGGCCGGCGACGTGTTCGCCCTCGCGGGCGTCCTCGTCTTCGCCGCCACCGGCCACGGCCCCTTCGGCAGCGGCTCCCCCGCCGACCTCCTCTACCGCGTCCGCTACGCCGACCCCGACCTCACCGGCGTCCCCGACCCCCTCCTCCCCCTCCTCACCGCCTGCCTCTCCAAAGACCCCTCCGCCCGCCCCACCACCGCCACCCTCGCCGCCCACCTCCACGACGGCCGCGGCGACTTCGCCGACCACCTCCCCCCGCTCCTCCTCGCCGACATCGCCCGCCGCGCCACCGACGTCTGGCTCCCCACCCCCCACCGCCTCCCCACCCCCACGGCCTCGGCCGTGGCGGAAACGGCACCGAGCGGTCGGGGTCCCCTCTCCCGCCGCCGCCTCCTCACCACCGGCACCGCCACCCTCCTCGCCACCACCGCCACCGCCGGCGGCCTCTGGACCTGGCTCTCCTCCCGCGACACCACCCCCACCCCCGGCCCCACCACCACCGGCCCGACCGCCATCCCGGCCACCACGGCGTCGGACGGGGCACCGAAGGCGCTGTGGCAGGGGGAGTCGCTGGACCGCGAAGCGAGCATCATGCCGCTGACGGCGGGGGACGTCGTGGGGTTCGCGGAGACGGTGTCGCTCCGGGTCCTGGACCCGCAGAGCGGCAAGAAGCTGTGGGAAGACGGGATGGTGATGGACCCCAAGCAGATCGCCACGGACGGCGCGTTCTTCTACGCCTCCAACGATCCCGTCGACGGGACGTCGGCCCTGCTGATCCGTACGCTCGCCCCCCGCACCGGCGAGGAGGCGGCCAGGACGATCAAGCTCAACGGGTTCGAGGGTTCCTCGTTCGGCACGGAACTCATCACCGCCGCGGGAGGCCTGCTCTACGCCGCCTCACGACTCGGCAAGAACTCGGACACCCTGGAGGAGCGCGAGAAGGGCTGGCACCTGATCGCCGTCGACCTGCGCACCGGCAAGGAGGCCTGGCGGCAGCCGTACGCGTGGGGCAACGTCCGCCCCTGGCTGGGCCGGGTCGTCGGCGACCGGCTGCTGCTCGGCAAGAACAGCGACGACCTGGTGTCGTTCAACCTCCAGGCGAGGGACCGGCGCACCGGTCGCCGCCTGTGGAGCAAGAGCCTTCCGCTCGAGGACTCCCAGTCCTTCAAGCCCGGCCAGCTCATCGCCGACGACCGGCACCTCTACCTCGGCGGTGACCGCCTGCGGGCGCTGCGCCTCAGCGACGGCGGCGTCGCCTGGGAGTACGGCGCCGGCTCCGCCTACGGAATCCCCGCGGTCTCCGACGGACTCGTCTTCGCGAACGAGGCGGGCCGCGGACTCGTGGCCGTCACCGCCGACAAGGGCGCCGAGCAGTGGAAGGAGGAGGCGTCCGGCCGCAGCCTGACCGTGGACCTCTCCAGCTTCCCGGTGGTCGGGACGAAGTACGTGTACGCACCCGTCAGGGGTGGTCTCAGCGCGGTCGACCGGGCGACCCACCGCTCGGCCTGGGTCTTCCCGGCAGAGGCAGGCCGGTACGTCGTCGACTCCTCGAAGACCCGGATCATCGGTGCGGGAAAGTCGTCCGTCGCGGCCTTCCCCCTCGCCTGAACGACACCCCGCCGCGGACCCCCGACCGTCCCGCCGCCCCACACCGGAAAGCAGCCTCGTGACCACACAGCCCCTCGCCACCGGCGACCCGCTCCGGCTCGGCCCGTACCGCCTGCTCGGCGTCCTCGGCGAGGGCGGCATGGGCAAGGTGTACGTCGGCCGGGACGGCGCCGGAGCCCCCGCGGCCGTCAAGGTCCTGCGCCCCGAACTCGCCCACGACCAGCACCTCGCGCAGCGGTTCGTCCGCGAGGCCGACATGGCGCGGGCGGTCACCAGCAAGGGCGTGGCGCGGGTCCTCGGCGCGCAGACCGAGGGCGGACGGCCGTGGATCGCCGCCGAGTTCCTCGCCGGTCCGACGCTCGACGAGGCGGTGCGGGCGTACGGGCCGATGGACGTGCCGACGGTCCGCGCCCTCGCCGCCCAGCTCGCCCGCACCCTGCACGACATCCACGTGGCGGGCCTGGTCCACCGCGACCTCAAGCCCGCGAACATCGTGCTCACGTCGACCGGCCCGCGGATCATCGACTTCGGCATCGCGCGCCCCGAGCACGGTCTGACCCTCACCACCACGGGCCAGATCCCGGTCACCCCGGGCTACGGGGCCCCCGAGCAGGTCCTCGGACAGCGCGTCGGACCGGCCTCGGACGTCTTCTCGCTCGGCGCGGTCCTCGCGTACGCGGCGAGCGGCCGGCGCACCTTCGACGGCGGGCACGTGGCGGCCGTCCAGTACGAGGTCGTGCACGGCACACCGGACCTGAGCCTGGTGCCGCCGGAGCTCCAGGAGCTGATCGCCCCGTGCCTGGCGAAGGACCCGGCCTTCCGCCCGGCTCCCCCGCGGATCGCCGAGGCCTTCGCCCCGCCGAAGGGCGCCGACCGCGCCTGGCGCAAGGGCCCGCTCGCCGACGACATCAAGCGGCGCGAGACGGCCACGAAGCGCCTGGCGGCCCCCGAGGACACCGTCGTCTCCTCGTCGGCACCGACCCGCCGCCGCTTCCTCACCGGCGCGGCGGTCGGCGTGGCCGTACTGGGCGCGGGCGGCGGGGTCGGCGCCTGGTGGCTGAACCGCTCCGGCGAGAACTCACCGACCGCCGACGTGCCTCCGGCCGTCGCCGCCCCCGAGGCGGCCTTCATCTCCCTCATCGACAGCGCGCCGAACGAGGCCCCGAAGACCCTGTGGGGCCCTCTGGACGTGACCGCCCCGGACGGACATCTCCCGTTGCCCGTAAGGGACGTGCTGATCGTGGCGGCGAAGACGGGCGGCCTGCTGGCGCTGTCCGTCACCGACGGCAAGGAGCGGTGGAGGGCCAAGGACGTCGACGCGGCCTCCGGGTTCGTCTCCGTCGCCGACCGACTCGTCGTCGGTGCCGACGAGAAGGGCGTCCTGAACGCGTTCGTCGCCTCCACCGGCGCCCCGGTCTGGCAGGCCGGCCACGACGCGGCCGCCCTCCTCGCCGCCGACGACACCCACGTCTACCTGGTGACCAGGGGCGACAAGCTGCACGCCGTCGACGCCTGGACGCTGAAGACCACCTGGACCCGGCCGATGCCCTCTCCCCGTTCCCCGAACGGCCCCGCGAAGGCGGCCGTCGGCGGAAAGCGGCTCGTGATCCACGGCCGGGACGGGAAGGTCGAGGCCCTCGACACCGCCTCGGGCGAGACCGTGTGGAAGATCAAGGGCCAGGGCACCCGCGGCCAGGCCCCCTCGATCAGCGGCGACACCGTCTACCTCGCCGGCACCGACCTGGTGGCCAGGCACCTGGGCGAAGGCAACTTCATCTGGAAGGAAGAGAGCCGCAACGTCGTCGACCGGAAGCTCGGCTGGGGCAGCCCGACAGCCGACGCCGAATCCGTCATCGCCGTCGACGGCTACATGGCCTACCGCTACAGCACCATCCCCGACTCCGACAACGCGAGTCAGGAGTGGAACGAGCCCATGGGCGAACTGGGCAGTCAGACCGGCACGCTCACCGCCCCCGTCGTGCAGGGCGGGACGGTCTGGCTGCCCGAACCCGACGACAGCGCCGTCCGCGTGGTGGCCCGGGCCACCCGCGCCCCTCTGTTCATCGCACGCATGCAGCGCGAGGGCGTCTACCAGCTCGCCGCCGACGCCCACCGCGTCTTCATCGCCCGCGGCGGCAGGATCGCGGCCATGCCGGTCTACGGCGAGTAGACGCGTCGGCCTCCGACCCCCGGCGTCAGGTGCGCGCCTTCCCGGGTACGCCGTCGGCCAGCCCGGTGTCCGCGCACCCCAACGCGGCGGCCACGTCCCGCGCCGCCGCGTTGGCGACGGTGATCAGCCGGGTCCGCTGCTCCAGGTCCGTGTCCGGGACTCCTGCGGGGCCCCGGACGGTCGTCTCGACGACGATCTCGTGGGCGGGCGCCTTGAGACGGCACGAGAAGTAGACGTGGCCGACACCTGAGGAGGAGAACGCTTCGATCCCCGACGCGTAGGACGTCACCGAAGGTGCGAGGCTCGGGCCCAGGTAGGGGCCCTTCCCCACCGCGCCCACCTCGATCCTCAGGTCCTTCGGACCGCCTTCGGCGGGCGCCAGACCGCAGTACTTCACCGGCTGCGGCCGGTACGAGTCCGCCCAGGGTGCGGCGGCGTCGTCGCGCAGCCTGCCGAGCGCCCTCTCCGCCCTCGACGTGTCGTCCTCGAAGCGCTCGCCGCCCAGAACGGCCTGGAGCGCCGCCGCCGTCGCCGCGTCCCCGGCGAAGCCCCCGCAGACCTCGGCCGCCGCCCGGCCCTCCGGCTCCCCCGTACCGCCACCGCCGCCTCCCCCACAGCTCGTGAGGACGGCGGCGACCACGACGGCCGCTCCGATCCGTGCCGGCGCAGACCACATCTCCGTCACTTCTTCCCGCAGAACGGACTCAGCCCCGCCGCGACCGCAGGACGGGTACGGCGACGGCGGCACCGATCAGTACGGCCGCACCGATCCCCAGACCGATCCAGAGGCCACTGCCGCCACCGTCCTCGGAAGCGGCCGCCTCCGGAGCCGGAGCGGGGGCCGCGACCGATCCCGACGGGGACGGGTCACCCGGCGACAGGTCGGTGGGCGACGCGGTCACGGTCTCCTCGAGGTCGTCGATGGGCCGCACACCCGCCGGGCCGGGATCACCCGGAGTCTTCAGCGCGCGCAGCGGCCGGACGGCCCCGTAGCCGATGTAATCGCTGCGCTCCTCGCCCCCCTTGGGCTTCGCGATCGTGTTGAGCAGGACCTTCAGTACCTGGTTGTTGGTCCACTCGGGATGCTTCGCCCAGACGAGCGCGGCCGCCGCCGAAGCGAGGGCCGTCGCGTTACTGGTACCGGAGGACGTGCAGACGCGGCCGCCCGCGCAGGCCGCGAGCGTGTCCTTGCCGGGGGCGACGACGTCGACCTGCGGCCCGTACTGGGACATCGGGATGCGCGTCGCCTTGTTGTCGACGGCGCCGACGCCCACGACGCCGGGGGTGGCCGCCGGGTACTCCCGCTGGTTCCTCTTGTCGCCGGTGTTTCCGACGGCCGCGAAGACCAGGGCGCCCTTGTCCAGGGCGTACTTCACCGCGTCCGTGAGCTGCGCAGAGCCCTCCGGGGAACCCTGCGAGATGTTGACGACCTTGGCCCCGGAGTCGACGGCGAAGCGGATGGCCTGGGGCATGATCGTGTTGAACTCTCGGTTGGCCTCCGCCTGGCTCTTCTTGCCGCCCACCGAGCCCGGCACTCGTACGGCGAGGATCTTGACCCCGGGAGCGAGCCCGAACGCGCCGTCTCCTCCGTTGGCCTTGCCCGTGCCCGCGATGAGACCGGCCATGTCCGTGCCGTGTCCGGTGTAGTCGGTGAACTCGTCACCGGCTTCGTCCGTCGCGAAGTCCTTGCCCTTGAGCACCTGACCCGTGAGATCCGGACTCTGCTTCTCCACCCCGCTGTCGATGACGGCGACGGTGATGCCCTTGCCCGTGCTGAGCTGCCAGATCTCCTCGGCGCCGAAGGCGTCGAGGTGCCACTGCCGGGAGCGGATGCTCTCCGCGTGGGCGGGAACGGAAGCGATGCCCACCAGCAGCATCCCCAAGGCGGCCGAGGCGGTGACTCGGGCACGGCTCCGACGAATACTGCTGGTACGCATCTGCTTCCTCGCGCTGATCAGTCGATGACGGGCGGGGCCACGCGGCGGTTGCCCTGCTGCCAGGTCTCCTCGTCCTCGACCAGGTAGTCGGGACGCTCTCCGTTCTGCTCCTCGCGGTCACGGGCCTGCGGGGTGCCGCCCCGCACGAGGCCGGAGCCACCCTGCGTGAAGGGACGCCCGCCACCGGCACCACCGGCGGCACCGGCACGCTGTGCCTTGCCGCCGACGACACCGCCGGACTCGCCGGCGAGGCGGCGGCCGCCGCTGACGCCGTTCTGGCCGGCCGCGCCGCCCATGGGGCCGCCCATGCCGTGGCCGCCGCCCATGGGGCCTCGGCCCATGCCGGTTCCGTTGCGCCCGCCCGGCTCGTTGCCGATGACGGTGCCGCGCGGGAGGCCGGTCGCCGGGCGACCCGTGGTGTTGGGGACCTGGCGGCCACCGCTGATGCCCTCGCGGGTGCCGCCCAGCGGGCCGGGGAGACCACGGGGGCCGGTGGGCAGCTGGTTGCGCGTGCCGCCGGTGACGGGACCGGTGGGCCCCAGCGGTCCGGGGCCGCCCTTCCCCGTGACCGGGGGGACGCCGAGGGGCGGCAGGATCGGGGGCGTGCCGCCGTCCGGCCTGGTGATCGGCGGCGGACCACCCGGGGTCGGGGTCGTCGGCACGGTCGGGGTGTGCGGCCGGGTGTCGACGCTGTCGATGCCCAGGTCGACGGGGACGTCGGGCCGGACCTCGGGCCTGATCACGTGTACCGGCCCGGTCGGGTCGCCCGTCGGCGGGACCGTGGTCGTGTCGGGCGTGTTCCGGGTGTCCGGCGGAGTGTGCGTGGTCTGCGTCCCGGTGCTCGTGTCCGTGCTCCCGGAGTACCGATCGCCCGTCGAGTAGCCGCTGGAGCGGGACCCGGTGCCGCGGTCGACTCCCGCCGCCGGCACGAAGTCACCCGGCGGCGGCGGGAAGGTCGGCGGCTTCAGGCTCTTCATGTGCAGGCTGGACCACTGGTACGAGCCGGAGAGCTTCTCCATCTCGGCCGCGGCGGCCTGCTGGTTCTCCCGCTCCTTGGCCTCGATGGCCTTGAGGTCCTCGCTGGCGGTCATGGAGTTCCGTGCGTTGCGCGCGATGGTCGCCGAGTCGGGGTCGTTGCGGTACGTCTGCGCGGCCTTCAGGCTCTCCTTTGCCGCGGCGTTGGAGGTGTAGCGGGGAATGGCGCTCTTCGCGGTCGCCATGGCCACCGCGGCGCTGTTCATCCACTTGGCGGCCTCGGTGCTGTACTCGCCGAGCGAGTGCGTCGAGAGCACGACGCTCTCGGCCCACTCGGTGAACGCCTTCTCCGCGTCGCCCTTCCAGTCGACCCCACCGGTGCGCTGCTTGAGCTCGGTGGCGATGCTGTGCATCTGCTGCGCCGCGGCGTTCAACCGCTCCGCGGCGTTGCTGACGGGGTAAATCTCGGCTTCGTCCAGCCAGTCCAGCATCTTCTGGTGGGACATCGAGCGGAAATCGGTTCCGCCGCCTCCGCCGCCCTCTGCAGGCCTCATCTCTCGCCTCTTCCCCGTGTCCCCGATGTTCCGTACGTGGCGCCCTACTTGAAGGGGCTGTCGCTCTCGGTGCCCTGGCTGCTGCCGTGGTTCGCCGGGTCCTGATCGCCGACGGCGTCCTTGTCCGCCTTCTCCTTGGCTTCCCAGGTGCGGTCGTGGATGTTGATCATCTTCTGCTTGATGTCGTCGTCCATCTGCGAGAAGCCGTCCTTGGAGGCGACGACCGCGATGCCGAGGCCTTCCAGGCAGTCCTGCAGCAGGCCGGAGAGCTGCACCAGCTGGCTGAGGACGTTGTTGTACGCGTCGTAGACGCCGTTCGCCTCCGACCAGGCGGCGCCACCGCCGCCGAACTGGCCGCGCACCACCGGGTCCGACTCCATCTTGCCCTTGTCGGCCTCCGAAGAGGTGAGCGTCTTGATCAGACCGTCGATGCTCTTCTTGAACTCGGACATCGACTCGGTGTTGTAGCGCACGGCGTCCATGCTCATGCCGCGCATACCGAACGAGCCGCCCCCGTCTGCGTAGGCTTCCATGCCCCCGCTCCTCCCCCGTGTGAACACCCGTGCCGTTACTGCCGAGTCTGGAAGTTCACTGTAGCCAGGAACGACGACAGCGCGCATCTCCCGGTTGCACAAGCAACGGATATCGGATGGTTACGAATTGGGCACGGCGACGGCGGCTTGGGGGCGGATGGGGAGGCGGTTGACGGGGCGGCCGGTTGCGGCGCGTACGGCTGAGGCGACTGCGGCGGGTGAGGTGACGACGGGGATGGCGCTGGCGGCTTTGGCGCCGAAGGGGGCGACGACGTCGCGCTCTTCGACGAGTTTCACGATGCGAATGTCCGGGGCGTCCAGGGATGTCGGGAGTGCGTAGCCGGTGAAGTCGGGGTGGCGGACGATGCCGCGGGCGGTGCGGAGGTTCTCGGTGAGGGCCGCGCCGACGCCCTGGGTGACGCCCGCTTCGATGCGGACGGCGAGTTGGGCGGGGTTGAGGATGCGGCCGACGTCCTGGGCGACGGCCATCTCCACGACGCGTACGGCGCCGAGTTCGATGTCGACGTCGACGACGGCGCGGATCGCGCAGAAGGCGAGGCCGACGAAGGCGTCGCCCTGGCCGGCGTCGTCGAGGGGCTCGGTGGGGTGGGGGCGGCACTGGGCGGTGGCCCAGAGTTCCTTGCCGTCCATGGCCTCGGTGACGGTCGTCGAGAGGACGCCGTCGTAGGAGGTGATCTTGCCGTCGGTGATCTGGAGGAGCTCCGTCGACATGCCGAACTTGTGGGCCAGCGGCTGGAGGAGCTGGGTGCGGACCATCTTGGCGGCGCGTTCCACGGCGCCGCCCGAGACCCAGGTGTGGCGGCCGTGGGCGGCCGGGCCGGCCGGCGGCTGGTCGGTGTCGACGGGGGCGACGTGGACCTCGTCGATGCCGAGGGTCTCCTGGACGATCTGGCGGGCGAGGGTGGAGAAGCCCGAACCCGTGTCGACGGCCGAGCAGATGACGGTGGCGACGCCGTCCATGACGCGCACGGTCGCGGTGGAGACCTCGTCGGTGCCCTCGGCGCCCAGCATGTGCACCATGCCGAGGGCGTAGCCCACGCCGCGGCGCACCGCGCCGGGTTCTCCCGCGCCCTCGGGGCCGCCGGGCAGCAGCCAGTCGTCCTCGGGGGTGTCCTTGGGCAGCGCGGGGAGCGGGAAGTCGCGTACGGCGGCGAGGAGTTCGGCCACGGGGGCCGGGCAGGTGACGGTCTGTCCGGTGGGCAGGATGTCGCCGGTCGCCATGACGTTCCGCATGCGCAGCTCGGCCGGGTCCACGCCCAGTTTGGCCGCGAGTTTGTCCATCTGGGCTTCGTAGGCGGCGCACACCTGCATCGCGCCCTCGCCTCGGACGTGGCCGGACGGCGGGTTGTTGGTGCGGACCGCCCAGCCCTCGACGAAGGCGTGCGGGACGACGTACGGGCCGCAGGCGAAGGCGACGGCCGCCGCGAGCGACTCGGACGACGAGTCGGCGTACGCGCCCGCGTCGAGCAGGATCTGCGCCTCCACCTTCACCAGGCGTCCCTCCGCGTCCGCGTGGTGCCGGTAGCGCAGCAGGGTGGGGTGGCGGTGGGCGTGGCCGAGGAAGGACTCCTCGCGCGTAGCGGTGAGCTTGACCGGGCAGCCGGTCCGCAGGGCGAGCAGGCCCAGCGGGATCTGGAAGCCCGGGTCCTCGCGGTCGCCGGTGGCGCCGGGGACGCCGGTGACGACCAGCTTGACCTGCGCGGGCGGCAGCCCGAAGCAGGCGGCGGCCAGGTCCCGGTCGGTGTGCGGGTCGGTCGAGGCCGTGTAGAGCTCGACGCCTCCGTCGGGGCGGGGCACGGCGAGGCCGGCCTCCGCGCCGATCGGCGCCGGGTCCTGGCGCCCGATCCGGTACAGCCCCTCGACGACGACCTCGCCGGTCGCGTCGGGGTCGCCGAAGCGCAGCGGGATGTGCCGGATCAGGTTCCCGTCGGGGTGCAGCGCGTCCGCCGCGAACGCCTTCTCGGGGTCGGTGACCGGGTCGAGCACCTCGTACTCGACGCTGATCGCGGCGGCCGCGAGCCGGGCCGTGTCGGGGTGGTCGGCGGCGACGGCGGCGATGGCCTCGCCGTGGTGCCGGACCAGGTCGGAGGCGAAGACGGGCCGGTCGGCGACCCGCCGGCCGTAGGTGGCCGCGCCGGGCACGTCGGCGGCCGTCACGACGGCCCGTACGCCCGGCATGGCGGCGGCGGCCGTGGTGTCGACGGAGACGATCCGCGCGTGCGGGTGCGGGGACCGCAGGATCGCCGCCCAGAGCAGGCCCTCGGCCCACAGGTCGGAGGCGTACGGGAAGGTGCCCTCGGTCTTGGCGCGCGCCTCGGCCTGCGGGAGCGAGGTGCCGAGGCCGTGCGCGGCCGGCTCCTGGGCCGGGTCCTGGGCCCCGGGAACGTCCAGGACCGGGAGCGTGGGAATCGCGGTGGTCCCGTCGGTGCTCACGCCATGCCTCCGTCGTGCGGGTGGGGGATCTGGTGCGGGACGCGGATCTCGTCGGAGGCGTCGGCCGCGTTGGCCGCGGCGCTCGCCTCGCGCTCGGCGACGACGTCCCGTACGGCTTCGAGCACGCCCCGGTAGCCGGAGCAGCGGCACAGGTTGCCGGCGAGGGCCTGGCGCGTCTCCAGGTCCGTGGGGGCGTGGTTGCCCTCCAGGAGGTCATGCACGGTCATGCACATGCCGGGGATGCAGAAGCCGCACTGGACCGTGCCGCACTTGGACATCGCCCGCTGCACGTCGGACGGCTCGCCGTCGACCGCGAGGCCCTCGACCGTCCGCACCTCGCTCCCGGCGGCGGTCGCCGCGGGCACCAGGCACGAGGCGACCAGCCGGCCGTCGACCTGCACGTTGCACGCGCCGCACTCGCCCTGGGAGCAGCCGTCCTTCGCCCCGGCCAGACCGAGCCGCTCGCGCAGCACGTAGAGCAGGGACTCGCCGATCCACGACCCGGTGACGGGCCGGTCGGCCCCGTTGACCCTGAGGGTGTACGAGGTGTGCGGGTGCTCGTCGCTGTCCGTGGACGCGTAGGCGCTCGGAACGGGGACGGGAGCGGGAACGGGAGCGGAAGCCGGAGCAGGGACGGAGGCCGGGTCGGATGCCGCGGCCGGGTCTTCACCGTGCTCGTCGGATGCGGCGGACTCGTCGGGTACGGCGGCCTGGTCGGGCCCTGCCGTGTCGTCGGGCCCTGCCGTGTCGTCGGACCCGTCGAGCGCGTCCGGGGAGTCGGAGACGTCGTCCTGGGCCTCGTCCCGGGCCTCGTCCTGAGGCGCCGTCTCCGCAGCCGTGCCGTCGGCGCCGTCCTCGACATCGCCCTCGGCCTCGGCCTCGGCGGCGGTCGCCGCCGTCGGCTCCTCCGGAAGCGCCCAGGGCGCCGGAGCGCCGCCGGGAAGGGTCGCCGGCGCATCGGCGTACGAGGCGGTCCGGGTCGTCCCGACCGTCTCGGTCGTCTCGGTCCCCTCGGCCGTCTCGACCGCCTCGGCCGGCACCGGCAGGTCGGGGATCTCCCACTGGCCCGTGGCGCCCGGGTCGGCGGCGGCAGGCGCCGTGGCCTCGCCGAAGTGCCACTCGGCCGTCGCGTGTGGGTCCTGGTCGGCGTACTCGGCGTGGCCGATGTGCCCGCCGTGCCCGCCCTGGGAGTCGTACTCGCCCTGGCCGCCGTACTCGGGCCGACCGCCGTACCCGCCCTGGCCGCCGTACTCGGGCTGCCCGTCGTACTCGGTCGGCGCGGGGTACTCGACCGGCCCGGCGTACTGGTCGGAGCCGGCGTACTGGTCGGAGCCCGCGTACTCGGGCCGGCCGTCGTAGCCGGGCTGTCCGGGGTACTCGGGCCGGTCGAAGTACTGGGTCTGCTCGGCCTCGGTCGGGAGGTGCACGTTCCAGGTGCCGGTGGCGGCCGGGTCCGTGGTGGCCGGGGTGAGCGGCTGGAGCGGGGTGATCATCGGCGGTACGTAGCCGTGGCCGGGCGCTTCGAGGGGGACGCCGTCGAGCATGAAGTCGGGGGGCAGCTGGACGAACGCGGTGGCGTCGCCGTCGTACCCCTCGCTCTGCGGGATCGGCTCCCAGCCGCCCGCGTAGCCGCCCTGGCCCGTGTTCCGGTCGTCGTTGCTCACGACAGTGCCCTCCCCAGAGCGCGTCGGGCCAGCGCGGCGACGGTGCGCCGCAGGTGCAGTACGCCGGGGGGCAGCTGTTCGTCGCCCGGCGGGTCAGGGATGCAGGCGGCGGCGACGTACTCGCCGAAGGCCGCGAGCGCCTCGGGGGCGAGGCCCCGGTCGTTGTCCCAGTCGACGAGGGAGGCGATCCAGCGTTCGGCCTCCAGCGGGCGCAGCGGCATCGGGGCGACGGCGCCGACCGCGCAGCGCACGCCGCGCCGGGCCGGGTCGAGGACGACGGCGACGGAGGCGGTGGCGCGGGCCGGGCCGGTGCGGCCGGTGGCCTTGACGAAGACCTGGGGTGCGTGGAGCAGGGGCACGCGGACGAAGGCGACGAGTTCGCCGGGGGCGAGGAGGTCGCGGCCCGCGAGCAGGTGGGAGACGGGGATCTCGCGGCTGCCGAGCGGCCCGAGGACGACGAGGTCGGCCTCCAGGGCGGCGAGGACGGGCAGCGAGTCGCCGGTGGGCGCGGCGGTGACGACGTTGCCGCCGAGGGTGCCCGCGTTGCGGATCTGGGGCGGTCCGGCGGCGCGGGAGGCGGCGGCGAGGGCCGGGATGAGGGCGGCGAAGTCGGGGCGGCCCATCCGGGCGTGGGTGAGGCCGGCGCCGAGGAGGGCGTGGCCGTCCTGGTACTGCCAGCCGCGGATCTCGTTGATGCGGCTCAGGCCGACGAGGCCGGCGGGGCGGAGCTGGCCCTTGTTGACGGCGGCCATCAGGTCGGTGCCACCGGCGACGGGCACGGCGGCCGGCATGGCCGTGAGCGCCGCCACGGCCTCGTCGAGCGAGGCGGGCAGCGTCACGGACTGCGCCGTCTGTGGTGCGTGCGTGGTCAACCCGCTGCCCCTTCCCGGTGTCCCGGTGGTCCCCGACTGTGCCCGGCCGTCGCGCCTGCTGTCACGTCTGCTGTCGCGCCTGCGTGTGGGCGTACCGTACGTGCTCACACGCCGGACGTGGCAACTCTGGCACATCTTCCGAGCCGTCCGGCGCGAGGGTCCGCGAAGGACTGTTCCGTCCGGGACGCCCTCGGAGCGACGGTAACTTCCGTTTCGCCGCTCTTGGGTGACGCGGGGACGTCGCGTCCCTCACACGTTCGGCGTCGGGGCTCCCGGGCGTCGACGGCGGGGGGTCTCACACGTTCGGCGTCGGGGCTCCCCGGCGTCGGCGGCGGGGGGTCTCACACGTTCGGGGGCGCCCCCTCGATCGGGCGGCCGAGGATGCCGGGGCGCTGCTGCCAGGGGTGGGGGCCGGCGGGCGGGCGGTAGTCGACGCCGAGGGCGTCGAGGCGGCGGTAGTGGGTGCTCATGCGGCGCTCGAAGCCGGCGTAGTCGCGCGCGTCCGGCGCAGGGAGCGCGGACCAGGCGACCTCGGCGAAGGCGGCGAGGCGGGGGAAGACCTGGTAGTCGACGCGGGCGCGGTTCTCCATCACCTCGGTCCAGACGTTGGCCTGGGTTCCCAGGATGTGGGCGGCGGCCTCGGGCGGCAGGCCGGGCGGGACGGGCTCGAAGCGGTAGACGTCCTCCAGGGTGCGGACGAATCCGATGGGTACCGGTTCGTCCTCGCCCGGTGCCTGGCGGTGGTCCAGGTAGACCTGCTGTTCCGGGCACATGACGACGTCGTGGCCGGCGGTGGCGGCGGCGATGCCGCCGCCGTAGCCGCGCCAGGACGAGACCGCCGCGCCGGGCGCGAGGCCGCCCTCCAGGATCTCGTCCCAGCCGATGAGACGGCGTCCGCGGTCGGCGAGCCAGCGGTCGAAGTGGCGGATGAACCAGGACTGGAGCGCGTCCTCGTCGGCGAGGCCGAGTTCCTCGATGCGGGCCTGGGCGGCCGGGGAGGCCTTCCACTGGTCCTTGGGGCACTCGTCGCCGCCGACGTGGACGAAGGTGGACGGGAAGAGGTCGAGGACCTCCTCGAAGACTCCCTCGTAGAAGCGCAGGACGGTCTCGGTGGGGGCGAGGACGTTCGGGTTGACGCCCCAGGTGTCCCAGACGGCGAGGGCGGCGGTGTCGACGACGTCGGTGTTGCCGAGCTCGGGGTAGGCGGAGATCGCGGCCTGCGAGTGGCCGGGGAGGTCGATCTCGGGGACGACGGTGATGTGGCGTTCGGCGGCGTACGCGACGATCTCGCGGATGTCGTCCTGGGTGTAGAAGCCGCCGTACGGGGTCTCGGTCCACAGGGGCGAGGCCCGGTGTCCCCACTTGGTGCGGGAGCGCCAGGAGCCGACTTCGGTGAGTCGGGGGTGGCGCTTGATCTCGATGCGCCAGCCCTGGTCGTCGGTGAGGTGGAAGTGGAAGACGTTGAGCTTGTGGGCGGCGAGGAGGTCGAGGTGGCGCAGGACGTCGTCCTTGGGCGTGAAGTGCCGGGAGACGTCGAGGAGGAGGCCGCGCCAGCCGAAGCGGGGGGCGTCCTCGATCGTCGTGTGCGGAAGGTCCCAGTCCGCGTCCTTCCGTACGGGCGCCTTGCGGTAGGCGTCGGGGCCGAGGAGCTGGCGGAGGGTCTGGGCGGCCCAGAAGACGCCGGCGGGGCCGCCGCCCTCGACGAGGACGGCGGTGTCCGCGGTCTCGGTGGAGAGGCGGTAGCCCTCGGGGCCGTACCGCCGCTCGACCTCCTCGCTGATCCGCAGCCGGATCGCGTGCGGGCCGGTGCCGTCGGCGAGCGGCAGTCCGGTGGCGGGGCCCAGTGCGGACCGCAGCCAGCGCGCGGTGGGTTCGGTGCCGGGTCCGGCGTCCAGGGTGGTCCGCCCGTCGAGCGGGAAGGAGCCGGGGGCGGTGCCCCGGTGCTCGGTCGACAGGGGCGCCGGGATGAGGTCGTGGTCCGGGACGAGGTCGTGGTCGGGCGTGTCCGAGGTCATCGCGTCAGTCCTTCACCGCCCCGCCGAGGCCGGAGACCAGGCGGCGCTGTACGAGTACGAAGAAGACGAGCACCGGGATCGTCATCACGGTCGAGCCGGCCATGATGCCTCCCCAGTCGTTCTCGTCGGGTTTGAAGAAGACGAGCAGTGCCATGGGGAGGGTCGACTGCGAGGTGTCGCTGATGAGGAACGACTTCGCGAAGAGGAAGTCGTTCCAGGTCGAGATGAACGAGAAGACGCTGGTCGCGACCAGGCCGGGGAAGACCAGCGGGAAGAGGATCTGCCACAGGAACCGGGTGCGGCTCGCGCCGTCGATCTGGGCCTGTTCCTCCAGGGCCTCGGGGACGGCCTTGACGAAGCCGCGGAGCATCCAGATCGCGAACGGCAGGGAGAAGGCGATGTGCGGGAGGATCAGCGAGCCGAGGGTGTTGAGCTGTCCGAAGTCCCGCATGAGGAAGAACAGCGGGATGGTCAGCGCCTCGACCGGCACCATCTGGGCGACGAGGAACATGACCAGGAGCGTCGTCCGGAAGCGGAAGCGGAACCGGGTGACGGCCGTCGCCGCCAGGAAGGCGATCAGCGCGGAGGCGAGGACGACCGTGCCGGCCACGATCAGCGAGTTGAGGAAGTAGCGGCCGAAATCCTGCTGCTCGAAGACCCGCCGGAAGGAGTCGAGGGACGGGGAGAGCGTCCACGGCCGGGGGTCCGTCGACTGGATCTCGCCCGCCGGCTTGAAGGCCGAGAGGACCATCCAGTACAGCGGGAAGGCGACGGCGGCGGCGACGAGGAGGGTGGTCGCCTCGGCGGCGAGCCGCCCGGGGCGCCGGATGCGGAACGTGCGGGAGAGCGTGCGGGAGGGGGTCAAAGTTCTTCTCCCTGGCGTCGGAGCAGCCGCAGGTAGACGAGCGTCACGGCCAGCAGGACGAGCAGCATGACGACGCCGATCGCCGAGCCCAGGCTGTACTGGGAGGAGGCGAAGGCCTTCTGGTAGGCGTACACGTTGAGGACGAGGTTCTGGCCGGCGATGCCGCCGCCGTTCGTCATCACGTAGATCTGGGTGAAGAGTTTGAAGTCCCAGATGATCGACTGGATCGTGACGACGACCAGGATGGGCCGCAGCATCGGCGCGGTGACCGAGCGCCAGATCCGCCACTGCGAGGCGCCGTCGAGGGCGGCGGCCTCCAGGACCTCGGACGGGACGGCCTTGATGCCGGCGTAGACGGTGACCATCACGAACGGGAACGAGCACCAGACGACTTCGAGGAGGACGAGGGCGAAGGCGCTGTACCGCCCGTACGTCCAGGAGTGGTCGCCGAGTCCGAGCAGTCGGTTGACGGGGCCGAAGTCGGGGTCGAAGAGGAAGACCCAGACGGTGGAGCCGGTGATCGCGGGGGTCGCCCAGGCGCCGAGCGCGGCCAGCATCAGGACCAGCCGGGGCAGGGCGCGCACGCGCGTGAGGAGGACCGCGAGGGCGCAGCCGACGGCGAGCGTGGTGGCGACGCAGACGGCGGCGAAGACGACGGTGGTGAGGAGGACCTGCCGGAACTGGGGGTCGGCGAAGAGGGTCGTGTAGTTGCCGAGCCCTTGGAAGGAGGTGGGTTCGCCGCCGCTGACCTGGGCCTGGGTGTACTCCAGGAAGGAGATCAGGCCGAGCTGGTAGACGGGGTAGACGAGGAGTCCGCCGAGGACGGCGAGGGCGGGCAGGAGGTAGAGCCAGGGGGTCCAGGGGCGGTGGCCGCCGCTGCGGGTGCGGCGCGCGGCCGGGGCGGTCCGGGTGGGCCGGGGTGCCGGGCCGGTGCCGGTGTGCTTCTCGGTGAGCTGGGTCGTCATGCGTCTCAGCCCGCCGGCGCGAAGGCCGCGTCCATCTTCTTCGCGGCGTCGTCGGCGGCCGACTTGACGTTCTTCCGGCCGCTGACGACCTCCTGGAACATCGTGGGGAGGACGAGGCCGGCGTCGATCTGTCCCCAGCCGGGGGACGCCGGGACGAACCTGGTGCCCGCGCCGAGGGTGTCGATGAAGGGCTTGACGAAGGGTCGGCGCCGGGCCGCGTCGGCGCGGACGTCGGTGTAGGTGGGCAGGAAGCCCATGGCGTCGAAGAGCCTGCCCTGGGTGTCCTTGCCGGTGAGGGACTTGAGGAGGTCGACGGCGAGGGTGCGGTGGGAGGTGCTCTTGAGGACGCCGATGTTGTTGCCGCCGGCGAAGGCGGGGGCGATCGAGCCGGGGGTGGTGCCGGGCAGCGGGACGACGGCGTACTTGCCCTTCACGGCGCCGGCTTCGACGGCGGCGTGGCTGAAGTCGCCGCCGATGGCCATGCCCGCCTTGCCCGCGGCGAAGGCGGTGACGGTCGCGTTGCCGCCCATCTGGGCGCACTTGGCGGCGGGGCAGTTGTCGTCGCCGAAGAGCGAGGTGTACGTGGTGATGCCCGCGCGGGCGGCCTCGCTGTTGACGGCGGCCTTGTAGGTGTCGCCGTCCGCGGTGGCGAGTTCGCCGCCGGCGGACCAGACGAAGGGCATGGCGCCGTAGGTGTAGGCGCCGCCGACGGCGATGCCGTAGAGGTCGGGCTTGGCCTTGCGGATCTTCTTGGCGGTGGAGACGAGTTCGGCCTGGCTCTTGGGGGCGGCGAGGCCGAGTTCGCGGAAGACGTCGGTGCGGTAGTAGAGGGCGCGGACGCCGACGAAGAGGGGTGCGCCGTAGACCTTGCCGGCGACGGTGACGGACTGCTCGGCGGTGGGGTCGGTGTCCTTGGCCTCGTCCCAGGCGCCGAACTCGGCGGTGATGTCGGCGAGTCCGCCGTCCTTGACGTATCCGGCGGTGTCGGTGTTGCCGTACTCGATGAGGTCGGGGGCCGACTCGGGGTCGTTGAAGGCGGCCTTGACGCGCTGGGCGCGGGTTTCGACGGGGATGTACTCGACCTCGACCTTCGCGCCCCGGTGCCGCTTCTCGAAGGCGGCGACGGCCTGCTCGACGACCTGTTCCTTGGGCTTGTTGGCCACCTCCTGGAAGAGCCAGACGCGGAGGGTGCCGCTCTTCTCGTCCGTGCCGGCCTTGCCGGTCGAGGTCTGGGGGGCGCAGGCGGTGACGGTGAGTCCGGCGAGCAGGAGCAGGGCGGCCGGGGTGGTGACGGGGGCGGGCAACTTCATGACGGGATCCCCTCCGGAAGTGCGCGTTGCAGCATGTGCAATGGGTGTTTCGTGCTGCACAACACGCGTGAGGTTAGGCGCGGCTCCGGCGGGCCGACAAGAGGTCTCGACCACCTCAACCACTCCGTGACCGGCGAAAGCACCCTGCGCAACGGCCGAGCGGCCCCGCCCCGACGCCGGGAACCGGGAACCGGGAGCCGAGAACCTGGAACCGGGAACCGGGAACCGGGAAAACGGAACGGCCCCCGCCGTACGCACCGAAGTACGTACGACGGGGGCCGTCCCCGACGTCAGGACCCGCTTACTTGTCCTTGCCGCCCTTGTCCTTGTCGCCACCGCCGGCGCCCATGGAGTCGTAGATCTCCTTGCACATGGGACAGACCGGGTACTTCTTGGGGTCGCGCCCCGGTACCCAGACCTTCCCGCACAGCGCGACGACGGGGGTGCCGTCGAGGGCGCTCGCCATGATCTTGTCCTTCTGGACGTAATGGGCGTAGCGCTCGTGGTCGCCGTCACCGTGGGACACCTGCGGCGTCGGCTCGACGAGGGTCCCCGTACCTGCCCCGCGCTCGGGCTCGAGAGTGCTCATAACCGCCAAGGGTACTGAAAGCCGGGGGTTCAGTTGAGGGACGGGTCGTCCGGGTACGTCGCGATCATCGCGAGCTCGCCGCGCTGGCGGCGCAGCACCTGGCGCCAGAGGGTCTCGGGGTGCGGCGAGGAGACGTCGCCGGGTTCGGACTCGACCACGTACCAGGCGCCGTCGCCGAGCTCGGACTCCAGCTGGCCGGGGCCCCAGCCCGCGTACCCGGCGAAGATCCGGAGCGAGCCGAGCGCCGGGCCGAGCAGCTCGGGCGGGGTCTCCAGGTCGACCAGGCCGATGGCCCCGTACACCCGCCGCCAGCCGAGGGGGCCCTCGTCGCCGGGGATGACGGCGACGCCGAGCGCCGCGTCGAGGGAGACGGGGCCGCCCTGGAAGACGACGCCGGGTTCGCCGGCGAGCCCGGCCCAGGGGGCGAGGATGTCGGAGACGGTCACCGGCGTCGGCCGGTTGAGGACGACGCCGAGCGAGCCCTCGTCGTCGTGATCGAGCAGCAGGACGACCGCGCGGTCGAAATTCGGGTCCGCCAGCGCGGGGGTGGCCACGAGCAGCCGTCCTGTGAGCGAGGACACCTCGGTCATGCGACACATGATCCCGCATGTTCGGCGTTCGCGGGGGTTGTCGGGAGGGATGCGGGGAAGGCGGCGGGGGTCGCGGCCCTGAGCCGCAGGTCGGACGGGAGGGTGCGGAAGCTCCGGACCGCGGCGCCGGGCCAAGCGGACGGTGACGGTCCGCAAGATCACGGGAACAGAGGGTGTTGTGCCGAATTCATTACATCTGACAGACCCCCCGAGGCACCCGAACGGGGTCTCATGGCCCTTTACCCTTTTCACTGGCCACCCGACCGACCCCACTCCGGAACGCGAGATTCATGACCGGCACAGACGATGTCCTGCTTGTCCACGGCGGAACCCCGCTGGAGGGCGAGATCCGCGTCCGCGGCGCGAAGAACCTCGTGCCCAAGGCGATGGTCGCCGCACTGCTCGGCAGCGGCCCCAGCCGCCTGCGCAATGTGCCCGACATCCGTGACGTCCGCGTCGTCCGCGGGCTGCTCCAGCTGCACGGAGTGACGGTCCGCCCGGGCGAGGAGCCCGGCGAGCTCGTCCTCGACCCGACGCACGTCGAGTCCGCGAACGTCGCCGACATCGACGCCCACGCCGGCTCGTCCCGCATCCCGATCCTCTTCTGCGGCCCGCTGCTGCACCGCCTCGGCCACGCCTTCATCCCGGGCCTCGGCGGCTGCGACATCGGCGGCCGGCCCATCGACTTCCACTTCGACGTGCTGCGCCAGTTCGGCGCCACCATCGAGAAGCGCGAGGGCGGGCAGTACCTGGAGGCCCCGCAGCGCCTTCGCGGCTGCAAGATCCGCCTCCCGTACCCGTCGGTCGGCTCGACCGAGCAGGTGCTGCTGACGGCGGTGCTCGCCGAGGGCGTCACCGAGCTGTCGAACGCGGCCGTGGAGCCCGAGATCGAGGACCTGATCTGCGTCCTGCAGAAAATGGGCGCGATCATCTCCATGGACACCGACCGGACCATCCGGATCACCGGTGTCGACCGTCTCGACGGTTACACCCACCGGGCGCTCTCGGACCGCCTGGAGGCGGCCTCCTGGGCGTCCGCGGCGCTCGCGACCGAGGGCAACATCTACGTGCGCGGCGCCCAGCAGCGCTCGATGATGACCTTCCTCAACACGTACCGGAAGGTCGGCGGCGCCTTCGAGATCGACGACGAGGGCATCCGCTTCTGGCACCCGGGCGGCTCGCTCAACGCGATCCACCTGGAGACGGACGTGCACCCCGGCTTCCAGACGGACTGGCAGCAGCCGCTGGTCGTGGCGCTCACCCAGGCCTCCGGCCTCTCCATCGTCCACGAGACGGTGTACGAGTCCCGGCTCGGCTTCACCTCCGCGCTGAACCAGATGGGCGCGCACATCCAGCTGTACCGCGAGTGCCTCGGCGGCTCCGACTGCCGCTTCGGCCAGCGGAACTTCCTGCACTCGGCGGTCGTGTCCGGGCCGACCCGGCTCCAGGGCGCCGACCTGGTCATCCCCGACCTCCGCGGCGGCTTCTCGTACCTGATCGCGGCGCTCGCCGCCCAGGGCACCTCGCGGGTCCACGGCATCGACCTGATCAACCGCGGCTACGAGAACTTCATGGAGAAGCTCGTCGAGCTCGGCGCCAAGGTCGAGCTGCCGGGCAGCGCACTGGTCTGACCCGCACTGGTCTGACCCGCAGCGGGGGGGGGGGGCCCCCGGGGGGGGCCCCCGGGGGGGGGGGCCCCGCCCCCCCCCGCCCCGCCCCGGGGGGGGGAGAACAAAAACAAGACCCCCCACCCACGCCCC
>NZ_JBHJQI010000074.1:0-39843 GCF_042262805.1 Streptomyces sp. NPDC056361 | reverse complement strand
CGGACCCCTCGCCGGGTCCGCGCGGCCCCTCGCAGACCGTGACCGGCGCGGCCGAGCCTGGCCAGGACCGGCGGTGAGCTGGCAGGATCGCCCCCATGTTCGCCTCGCTCTCCCGTGCCGCCCGCCGCCGCCTCCTGGCGGTCTCGGCCGCGCTGCTCGCGGTGTGCGGGGTGCTGGTGTGCTGGCTGGTCCCGTTCGGGTCGCCGACGCCGAGCGGCTCGGTCACGTTCAGTACGGGTGTGCCCACCGGCGTCTACCAGCAGTACGGGGAGCTGCTCAAGGGGGCCTTGGCCCAGGACCTGCCCGAGGTGTCGATACGGCTCACGGACAGCGAGGGATCCCAGCAGAACCTGGCCCGGGTGGCTTCGGGCGAGGCCGACTTCACGATCGCCACGGCCGACGCGGTCGCCCAGTACCAGCGGGAGCGCCGGCCCGGCTTCGAGCGGCTGCGCGGCTGCGCCCGGCTCTACGACGACTACGTGCAGCTCGTGGTGCCCAAGGACTCCCCCGTGCGGTCCGCACGGGACCTGAAGGGCCTCCGGGTCGGCGTCGGCCAGGACGGGTCCGGCGTGCGGCTGATCGCCGACCGGGTGCTCGCGGCGGCGGGCATCGCGCCGATCAGCGACATCGAGCCGGTCGCGGCGGGCATCAACACGATGCCCGACCTCCTGACGAAGGGGCGGCTCGACGCCTTCTTCTGGTCGGGCGGCCTGCCCACCGACGCCGTGCGGTCCCTGGCCGCCCGCTTCCAGATCCGGCTGGTCCCGCTGGACTCCCGCCTGGTGGACCGGCTGCACGACGTCGGCCCGTCGACCCGGCACTACCGGTCGGCGGTGATCCCGGCCGACGCGTACGCGAAGGCGCAGGACGGCCGGCCGATCGAGACGCTGGCCGTGGCGAACCTCCTGGTCACCACCGACAAGGCGGACGCGGACCTGGTCGAGGGCTTCACCCGTACGGTGATCCGGAGCCGTGACCGGATCGGCGCCCAGGTCCACCCCGCCCAGCTCGTGGACCTCCGCACCGCCGTGTACACCGAGCCGCTGACCCTCCACGAGGGCGCCCGCCGCTACTACCGCTCGGTGAAGCCCTGACCTTCCGGGGCGCCCCGGAGCGGCCTACGCCTCCCGGCCCCGGTCGGCGGGGGCGTGCCGGGGGACGGTGACCGTCACCCGGAGGCCGTGGGGCTCGTTCGGGGCGAAGGCGATGCCGCCGCCGCCCGCCGTGAGCAGGACGCGCGTGATGGAGAGGCCGAGTCCGGAGCCCTTGACGTTCTGGTGCCGGCCGGAGCGCCAGAAGCGGTCGCCGACCCGGGCCAGCTCGTCCTCGGTGAGGCCGGGGCCGCGGTCGGCGACGACGACGTCGACGCTCTCGCCGCCCGGGGACAAGGCGACGGAGACGGTGACCTCCTCGCCGGCGGGGGTGAACTTCAGGGCGTTGTCGATCACCGCGTCGAGGGCGCTGGACAGGGCGATGGGGTCGGCCCAGGCCGTGAGGGCCGCGCACTCGCCGGTGAGCAGGACGCCCTTGTCGTCGGCGACGGGCCGCCAGGACGCGACCCGCTCGTCGGTGAGCCCGCCGACGTCGGTGAGCCGCAGCTCGGCTTCGGCGTGCTCGGCGAGCGCCAGGTCGAGGAGGTCGTCGAGGACCTGGGCGAGGCGCTTGCCCTCGGTCCGCACGGACGCGATCTCCTCGTTGCCCTCGGGGAGTTCCAGGGCGAGCAGCTCGATGCGCAGGAGCAGTGCGGCCAGCGGGTTGCGCAGTTGGTGGGAGGCGTCGGCGACGAAGGCCCGCTGCTGTTCGAGTGCGTCCTCGACGTTGTCGGCCATTTCGTTGAACGAGCGGGCGAGGCGCCGCAGTTCGGGGGGTCCGCCGGCGGCGGCGACCCGGGAGTTCATCCGCCCGGTGGCGATGTCGTGGGTGACGGAGTCCAGCACGCGCACCGGCCGCAGCACCCAGCCGGTGAGCCGGAACGCGGCGCCGACGGCGAGCAGCATCGCGGCGGACTCCCCCGCGAAGATCACGAGCCAGCCGCGCAGGATGCGCATCCGGAGCTGCCCGGTGGGCGAGTCGGTGACGACGACGGCGACGACGTCGCCGTCCCGGACGACCGGGGAGGCGATGGTGAGCCGCGCGTGCCCCTGCCAGGGCCACACCTGCGGCGGGTCGTGGCTGCGCCGGCCGACGAGCGCCTCGTTGAAGGCGCGCCTTCCCTCCCCCACGTCCGGGACGGTCCAGTCCTCGGGCGCGGAGGCCATGGAGCGGTTGTCGCGGTAGAAGATCCCGGCCCGGATGCCGTACACGTCGTGGTAGCTGGCGAGTTCGCCACTGAGGGTGGTGCGCCGCTCGTCGGTGCCGGGGCTGCTCTCCCTGACGAACTGGGCGAGCGCGGCGAAGCGGGCCGCGTCGTCGAGCCGGTCGACGACGACCCGCTGCTGCTCGGAGGCGGCGAGGCTGGCGGCGAGCGGGAATCCGAGGGCGAGGAGCACTCCGGCCATCAGGATGATGAGGAGCGGGAGGAGTCGGGTGCGCACGGGTCGGGGGTCCGGGGGGTTACGCGGCGGGGGCGACGAGGCGGTAGCCGACGCCCCGCACGGTCTCGATCAGGGCGGGCATCCGCAGCTTGGAGCGCAGGGAGGCCACGTGCACCTCCAGGGTGCGGCCGGTCCCCTCCCAACTGGTGCGCCAGACCTCGCTGATGATCTGCTCGCGGCGGAAGACGACCCCGGGGCGCTGGGCGAGGAGGGCGAGCAGGTCGAACTCCTTGCGGGTGAGCGGGACGCTCTCGCCGTCGACGCTGACCCGGCGGGTGGGCAGTTCGATGGTGACGGGGCCGAGGCGCAGCTGCGTTCCGTCGGCGGCTCCGCCGCCTCCGGCCGTCTCCTCGGGACCCGCGTTGCGCCGGCTGACGGCGTGGATCCGGGCGAGGAGCTCGCCGGGGTCGTAGGGCTTGACGACGTAGTCGTCGGCGCCGAGGTTGAGCCCGTGGATCCGGGAGCGCACGTCGGCGCGCGCGGTGACCATGATCACCGGGGTGGTGGTGAGCTTCCGGATGCGGCCGCAGACCTGGTAGCCGTCCTGGTCGGGCAGGCCGAGGTCGAGCAGGATCACCCCGTACGAGGGGCGCTCGCCCTGTGCGGTGGGCAGGACGGCCTGCAGGGCCTCCTCGCCGTTGCGGGCGTGCGTGACCGTGAAGCCGTGCTTCGCGAGGATCGCGGAGAGGGCGGCGGCGACGTGGTCGTCGTCCTCGACGAGCAGCAGTCGCATGCGTACCTCCTCCGTGATGATCTGTTGATGGCGGCTCTCTGTGTACCAGGTGGTACCAGGGCATGAACACCGAACATGGGTGTCACCGTCAAGTGTCCCCCTGCGACGGCGGCGTTTCCGTTATGCAGCCGGTACGGCCCGGGGCACCGTGTTCACGTACGGTGCCCGGTCGCAGCCGGATCGTTATCCTCAATTTCCGCTCAGATGTGATGACGGTCGTCACATCGGGTCTCTAGTGTCCTCCCCAACCGAGGAGGACGGAGCAAGAGGCCGATGAGCGGAGAGTCAGTGTCCAAGGGTCCCGAGGACACCCCGCGCGCCGCGGACGACCTGGTCGTACTGTCCGACGTGAACAAGCACTTCGGCGCACTGCATGTCCTCCAGGACATCGATCTGACGATCGCGCGCGGCGAGGTCGTGGTCGTCATCGGGCCGTCCGGGTCCGGCAAGTCGACGCTGTGCCGCACGATCAACCGGCTGGAGAGCATCGACTCCGGCGCCATCACCATCGACGGCAAGGCGCTTCCGGCGGAGGGCAGGGAGCTCGCCCGCCTGCGCTCCGACGTCGGCATGGTCTTCCAGTCGTTCAACCTCTTCGCGCACAAGACGGTGCTCGAGAACGTGATGCTGGGCCAGATCAAGGTCCGCAGGACGGAGAAGAAGGCCGCCGAGGCCAAGGCCCGCGCCCTGCTCGACCGGGTCGGCGTCGGCACCCAGGCGGACAAGTACCCGGCGCAGCTCTCGGGTGGTCAGCAGCAGCGCGTGGCCATCGCCCGCGCCCTCGCGATGGACCCGAAGGTCATGCTCTTCGACGAGCCGACCTCCGCGCTCGACCCCGAGATGATCAACGAGGTGCTGGAGGTCATGCAGCAGCTGGCCAGGGACGGCATGACGATGGTGGTCGTCACGCACGAGATGGGCTTCGCGCGCTCGGCCGCCAACCGGGTCGTCTTCATGGCCGACGGGAAGATCGTCGAGCAGGCGACACCCGAGGAGTTCTTCAGCAACCCGCGCAGCGACCGGGCCAAGGACTTCCTCTCCAAGATCCTTCACCACTGAGCGAGTTCGGGCCTATCCTTCCCAACTCACTTCTAGACCAAGGGACATTCCTCGATGAAGCTTCGCCGCACCTCCGCCGCCGCCGCGGCCGCCGTCGTCCTCGCGCTGTCCGCCACCGCCTGTGGCGGCGGCTCCGACTCGGGCAGCAACGGTGACAAGATCACCGTCGGCATCAAGTTCGACCAGCCCGGCCTGGGCCTGAAGACCCCGGACGGCACGTACGCCGGCTTCGACGTCGACGTCGCCCGCTACGTCGCCAAGGAGCTCGGCTACGCCGAGGACAAGATCAACTTCAAGCAGGCGCCGAGCGCCGAGCGCGAGAACCTGATCAAGAACGGTGACGTCAAGTTCGTCGTCGCCAGCTACTCGATCAACGACAAGCGCAAGAAGGAGGTCGACTTCGCCGGTCCCTACTTCCTGGCCCACCAGGACCTGCTCGTGCGCGCCGACGACAGCTCGATCACCAAGGTCGACGACCTCAACTCCAAGAAGCTCTGCTCGGTCACCGGCTCGACCTCCGCGCAGAACGTCAAGGAGAAGCTCGCCCCGAAGGCCGACCTCCAGCAGCTCGGCGGCTACTCCGAGTGCCTGACCGGCCTGGAGAACAAGGCCGTCGACGCCCTGACCACCGACGACTCCATCCTCGCGGGCTACGCCTCGCAGAAGGAGCACCAGGGCAAGTTCAAGCTCGCCGGCCTCCGGATGAGCGACGAGAAGTACGGCATCGGCGTCAAGAAGGGCGACGACGAGCTGCGCGGCAAGATCAACAAGGCGCTGGAGAAGATGGTCTCCGACGGCACCTGGGAGAAGCTCGTCAAGCAGCACTTCGGCCCCTCCGGCTACAAGTACGAGCCCGCGCCGAAGGTCGAGAACTGACCTGACCCGCTCCGGCCGTGACGGCCGCCGCCCGCGAGGGGCGGCCGTCACACCGGCACCGGCCGCTGCCCACGCACCGGCCGTCCCACCGACCGACCACCAGGGGAGAGCGCGGGCATCGTGTTCGACTTTCTTGATTCCGGGCAGTACGACCTGCTCGGCGCCTTCTGGGTGACGGCGCAGCTCGCCCTCTACTCGGCGATCGGCTCGCTGGTCTGGGGCACGGCCCTGGTCTCCATGCGCGTCAGCCCGGTCCCGCTGATGCGCGCCTTCGGCACCGCGTACGTGAACATCGTCCGGAACACTCCGCTGACGGTGGTCCTCGTCGCCTGCCTCCTCGGCCTCAACCAGACCCTGCTCATCACGCTCGGCGCGGACCGCTCGGAGGACATCGGCTTCCGGCTCGCCGTCCTCGGCCTCATCGCGTACACCGGCACGTTCGTCTGCGAGGCGCTGCGCTCCGGCATCAACACCGTCCCGCCGGGCCAGGCCGAAGCCGCCCGCGCCCTCGGCCTGAGCTTCACCCAGGTGCTCACCCTGGTGGTCCTCCCGCAGGCCTTCCGGGCGGCCGTGACCCCCCTCGCCAACGTCCTGATCGCCCTCACCAAGAACACCACCGTGGCGGCCGCGATCGGCGCCGCAGACGCGGCGTTCCTGATGAAGGCGATGATCGAGAACGAGGCCGACGCGCTCTTCGCCGTCTTCGCGATCTTCGCCTTCGGCTTCATCGTCCTCACCCTCCCCACCGGCCTGATCCTGGGCTGGGCGGCCAAGCGACTGGCGGTGAAGCGATGAGCTCCGTCCTGTACGACACCCCCGGCCCGCGCGCCAAGCGGCGCAACGTCCTCTACACGGTCGTCTTCCTGGCGGTCCTCGCCGTGGCGGCCTGGTGGGTGCTCACCGCCCTGGCCGACAAACACCAGCTCGACGCGAACAAGTGGAGCCCGTTCGTCACCGACTCCAAGGTCTGGACGACGTACCTGCTGCCCGGCCTGACCGAGACCCTCAAGGCCGCCGCCCTCTCCATCGTGATCGCGCTGCCCCTCGGTGCCGCCCTCGGCATCGGCCGGCTCTCCGACCACCGCTGGGTGCGGGTGCCCGTCGGGGCGCTCGTGGAGTTCTTCCGCGCCATCCCGGTCCTGCTCCTGATGATGTTCGCCAACCAGGCCTACCGGGAGTTCACGACCGTCAGTTCCGACTTCCGCCCGCTGTACGCGGTCGTCACCGGCCTGGTGCTCTACAACGCCTCGGTGATCGCCGAGGTCGTCCGGGCCGGCGTCCTCTCGCTGCCCCGCGGCCAGGGCGACGCGGCCGTCGCGCTCGGCATGCGCAAGGGCCAGACCATGCTGTACGTCCTGCTCCCGCAGGCCGTGACCGTCATGCTGCCCGCCCTGGTCAGCCAGCTCGTCGTCATCGTCAAGGACACCGCGCTCGGCGGCGCCCTGCTCGGCTTCGCCGAGCTGCTCAGCCAGAACCGGCAGATCACCGCCAACTACGGTGCCAACACGATCGCCACGCTCACGGTCATCGCGCTCATCTACATCGGCATCAACTTCGCCCTCACCACCTTCGCGGGCCGCCTCGAACGGCGCCTGCGGCAGGGCCGGAAGTCCACCGCGGTGACCCTCCCGGCCCAGGCCGCGGCCGCCGAGGCGAAGACGAAGGCCGCCAGCGACGCCTGACTCCGATGGGGTCCCCGGGGCAACAGGGGTGGGCCGGAGCGGTACTGACTCGATGTCGACCGCACCGCGCCCACCCCGTCGCTTGACGCAAGCACCCTCAGTGGGTTGCATACGGTCTGTGATCAACCACCGGGCTCGTGCCACACTCGACTGTGCTGCCCCCATGACCGTCCGGCCTACAGGAGCCGCGCCGTGGACCCGGTGATCATCGTGGGCGCGGGGCCCGTCGGCCTCGCGCTCTCCCTCGCGCTCGCCGCCCAGGGCGTGCCCAGCATCGTCCTCGACGAGGGCTCCGGCAAGGACGAGCCACGCCCCGCCCGCAGCGTCCTGCTGCGCGCCGACATGGCCGCCATGGTCGAACGCCTGGGTTGCACCACCCTCCGTGACGAGGGGGTCCGCTGGGTCGGCTGGCGCAGCATGCGCCGCGGCCGGCTCGTCCGCCAGATCCCGCTCGACCTGGGACTCAGCGGTACGGAGGAATGGGCCGAGGACCCGGACGCGCCCGCCTCTCCGGCCGCCCCGCTGCACATCCCCCAGCACGCCCTCGCGCGCGGCCTGCGCGACGCCATCGGCCGCGAGCCCCTGGTCCGCCTCGTCACCGAGGCCCGGCTCGACACCATCGAGCAGGACCCCGACGGCGTCACCGCCCACACCCGCGGCCCCGAGGGCACCTGGTGGCGCGGCAGCCACCTCGTCGGCTGCGACGGGGCCCGGTCGACCGTGCGCAAGCTGCTCGGCATCCGCTTCCCGGGCCGCACGGCGGTGGAACGGCACGCGGTCGCCGCCCTGCGCACCGAACTCCCCTGGCCCGGCGAGGCCCTGATGCACCGCCAGCCGCCGTGGCGCGGAGCCCCCGACGAGATCACCGCCCGCCCGCTGCCCGACGGCGTGTGGCGGATCGACTGGCTGCTCCCGCCCCGCGGCGACCTGGTCACCCCGGACGCGCTGGTCGCCCGCATCCGCGAGACCCTCGCCGGCTGGTGCGACGGGGTGACACCCCCGTACGAACTCATCGACACCGGCGTCCACACCCTGCACCACCGGCTCGCCCGCCGCTGGCGGGTCGACCGGGTCCTGCTCGCCGGTGACGCCGCCCACCTGCTCGGCGCGGTCGGCACGCAGGGCCTCGACGAGGGGTTCCGCGACGTCGACAACCTCGCCTGGAAGCTCGCCCTCACCTGGCACCACGGCGCCTCGGACCGGCTCCTCGACAGCTACCAGAGCGAGCGGCGGACGGCCGTCGCCTCCCGGCTGCGCGCCGCGGACCAGTCGCTGCCCGCGCTCCGCGGCAGCGGCGGCCTGCGGACGTACCTCCCCGGCGGTACGCGCGGGCACGACGCCCTGCTGACCGAGGGGCACGTGGGGCGCGGCCCGCTCGGCGCGCCCCCCGCGTACCCGCACTCCCCCCTCGCACCCCCGCACTCCGACGGGCTGACGCCGGTCGGCACCCCGCCGGGCGCCCCGGTCGAGGACGTCCGCGTGACCGCCCCGGACGGCACGACCGTACGGCTCCGGGACCGGCTCGGTCAGGGCCGGCTCCTGGTCGTCCTCGTCGCACCCGGCACCGGGGTCTGGGACCGCCGCCACTGGCGGAGCGCGGGTGTCATGCCCCGGCTCGAAGAAGCGGCCGGCGCCCTGCCGGCGAAGGCCGAGGTCCTGGTGACGGAGGCCTACCCGGGCGCCCCGGCCCACGCCGTCCTGCTCGTCCGCCCCGACGGCCACCTCGCCGCCTCCTTCTCCGGGGTCCTCCCCGAGGAGCTGTACGCGGCGGCGGACGCGACCCGCGGCGGCTCCCCCACCGCCGCGCCCACCGAGGTGCCCGCCGCGGTCGCCGCCGCCGACGACCGCACGGCGGACATGCATTGATTCCCGCGGGCGCGCATGGTGTACTCCGGAACGTGACCGACACCTATGCGCGCCTGTGGCGGAGGGTCCACATGGACCTCGTCCGCTACGCGGGCTGCGTGTGTCGCCCCTCCTGCTGAACTCGCCTCCCTCCCCGCGCGCGCCCCGCCGCCGACGCCCACCAGGCCTGTCCGCGGTGCCGTGAGCCGTCGCGCGCCCTTCGCGAACCTCAGGACGGTCACCCGTGTCCCCACACGCCTCCGCACCCTCTCCCGCCACCACCGGCACCCCCGACTCCCCCGCCACCGCTGCCGCTGCCGCTGCCGCTGCCGCTGCTGGCTCAGCGGCCCCCGCCGGGCCTTCGGCGGCCGACCTGCTCGACTTCGTCCGCCGCACGGCCGCCGACCGGGAACTCGTCGACTCGCTGCCGCTGGACCCCGAGGGCCGCACCTGGGTGCGCCTCGACGGACCCGGCGGCAGTGAGGCCTGGCTCATCGGCTGGCCGCCCGGCACGGGCACCGGCTGGCACGACCACGCCGAATCGCTCGGCGCCTTCGCCACCGCGCGCGGCACGCTCACCGAGAACGCCCTCGCCGTCCGCCTCCCCGCGAGCGGCTGGAAGACCCTGGAACTGGCCGACGGCCTCGACCGCTCCCGCCGACTGGCGGAGGGCGGGGGCCGGGCCTTCGGCCGCCACCACGTCCACGAGGTGCTCAACGAGTCCCAGGACACCCACGCCGTCTCGGTGCACGCGTACTACCCGCCGCTCCCGCTGATCCGGCGGTTCAGCAGGACGGGCGCGGTACTCCGCCTCGAGCAGGTCGAGCGCCCGGAGGACTGGCAGTGAGCGACGAGACGGCGGTCGACCGAGCGGTGAACGAGCGACGAGCGGGGACGGCACACGTGGGCGACGGACGAGCGGGGACGGGAACGGGACACGTGGGCGGCGACGGACGAGCGGTCGACGGCCGCGTGGGCATCGACGAACTCCTGGAGCAGGTCAGGTCCGGCCTCGACCGGATCGAACCCCGCGACGCCTACCAGGCGTACGAGGCGGGCGACGCGCTCCTGGTCGACACGCGCTACTCGGCCCTGCGGGAACGCGACGGCCTGATCCCGGGCGCGCTGATCGTCGAGCGCAACGAACTGGAATGGCGGCTGGACCCCCTGGGCAGCCACCGCGCGGCGGAGGCGGACAGCCACGACCTCCGGGTGGTCGTCCTCTGCAACGAGGGCTACGCCTCCTCGCTCGCGGCCGAGTCCCTACGCCGCCTCGGCCTGCACCGGGCAACCGACCTCATCGGCGGCTTCCAAGCCTGGAAAGCCGCCGGCCTCCCCGTCCTCCTGCCGGCCACCCGCGCCTGACCACAGTCCGGCCGAGCCGCGGGCAGCCTCCGTCGGGCGTTTCAGCCCGACCGGACGTCGTGCCGTACACGACCGTCCCGACCATCCCGACCGCACCTGACCACAAGCCGACCCGCCACGGCCGTCCGGCGCCCGCCCCGGGCCGACGGGACTTGCCCGTCGCCTTCCCGGCCCCGGCGTCCGCCCCCGTGCCGGGCTCCCCCGCAGGCCCGGACGAGTCCTTCTGTCCCCCCGTGTCAGAAGGACTCGTCCAGCCCGTCCGTGTCCTCACCCTCGGCCTCCAGGGCCTGGCGGACGACGCGGAGGGCCATGCCCTCGGGATAGCCCTTGCGGGCGAGCATTCCGGCGAGTCGGCGCAGGCGCCGGTCACGGTCGAGGCCGCGGGTGGCGCGCAGCTTGCGGTCGACGAGCTCGCGCGCCGTGGCCTCTTCCTGCTCGGAGTCGAGCCGGCTCACCGCCTCCTGGATGAGGGTGGGCTCGACGCCCTTGGTGCGCAGCTCCCGGGCGAGGGCCCGGCGCGCGAGGCCCCGGCCGTGGTGCCGGGACTCCACCCACGCTCCCGCGAAGGCGGCGTCGTCGATCAGCCCGACGTCCTCGAAGCGGGAGAGGATCTCCTCCGCCACCTCGTCGGGGATCTCCCGCTTGCGCAGCGCGTCGGCGAGCTGCTTGCGCGTGCGGGGGGTCCCGGTGAGCAGGCGCAGGCAGATCGCGCGCGCCCGCTCAGCCGGATCCTGGGGTGACAGCTCCTTCTCGGCCCTCGACGAGTCGGGGCTGTCACCCGGCCATTCGGTGCGACCGGTCACCGGTTCAGCTCTTGACCGCGGTGGCCTTGGTCGCCTTCGCGGTCTTGCTCGCGGGTGCGGGGACGGTCTTGGCGTCGTCCGCACCGGCCGTGTCCGCGGCACCCGCCGCGTCCGCCGCCGCCTCGGTCTTCGCGGCGTCGGGCCGGACGCCGACGCCCAGCTTCTCCTTGATCTTCTTCTCGATCTCGTCGGCGAGGTCGGGGTTGTCCTTCAGGAAGTTGCGGGCGTTCTCCTTGCCCTGGCCGAGCTGGTCGCCCTCGTACGTGTACCAGGCACCGGCCTTGCGCACGAAGCCGTGCTCCACGCCCATGTCGATCAGGCCGCCCTCGCGGCTGATGCCCTGGCCGTAGAGGATGTCGAACTCGGCCTGCTTGAAGGGCGGCGCGACCTTGTTCTTGACGACCTTGACGCGGGTGCGGTTGCCGACCGCGTCCGTGCCGTCCTTGAGGGTCTCGATGCGGCGGATGTCGAGACGCACCGAGGCGTAGAACTTCAGCGCGCGGCCACCGGTCGTGGTCTCCGGCGAGCCGAACATGACGCCGATCTTCTCGCGGAGCTGGTTGATGAAGATCGCGGTGGTCTTGGACTGGTTGAGCGCGCTGGTGATCTTCCGGAGGGCCTGGCTCATCAGTCGGGCCTGCAGACCCACGTGCGAGTCGCCCATCTCGCCCTCGATCTCCGCACGCGGGACGAGCGCGGCGACGGAGTCGATGACGATCAGGTCGAGGGCGCCGGAGCGGACCAGCATGTCGACGATCTCGAGGGCCTGCTCGCCGTTGTCCGGCTGGGACAGGATGAGGTTGTCGATGTCGACGCCGAGCTTCTTGGCGTACTCGGGGTCGAGGGCGTGCTCGGCGTCCACGAAGGCGACCTGGCCGCCGGCCTTCTGCGCGTTGGCCACGGCGTGCAGGGTGAGGGTCGTCTTACCGGAGGACTCCGGGCCGTAGATCTCCACGACACGGCCGCGCGGCAGGCCGCCGACGCCGAGCGCGATGTCGAGCGCGGTCGATCCGGTGGAGATCACCTCGATCGGCTCCTGGGTACGGTCACCCATGCGCATCACGGCGCCCTTGCCGAATTGGCGTTCAATCTGTGCGAGCGCGGCGTCGAGCGCCTTCTCGCGGTCGGTTCCTGCCATGGGTTCCACCCGGTTTGCTTGAGTCGATCGCTTCATGTGAAAGACGCTAACCCCTGCCACTGACAATGGGCCCCGACGTCCCCTCCGACCTGTGGACAACTCGTCGACAACCCAGTGCTCCCAAGGGCCGGACTTCCATGAGAATGGATGTTCGATTTCAGTGTCAAGCGCGCCACGCACACCCCGGGCCCCGTGCGCGACCGCTGTCCCGCGTCAGCGAACCTTCACTGATTGCCGCCGGAGTTCGCCCACGCGTAGGTTCGCGCCATCGCAGGTTGAGCGGACACGAGCAAGGAGGATGAGTGGACGAGGAGGAGTGGCTGGCCCATCATGGCCTTCGGCCGGACGGGCGTGGCCTTGACGAGGTGCGCGCGCTTCTGGCCGAGCAGATCCGGCTCGAGCGCGAGAGCCAGGGGTACGGCAACACGATCCTGATGAAACTGTGCTGCGTCCAGTTGTTCCTCGCCGCCCTCCTCGATGACGTCCTCCTGATCTGGAGCGCCAAGACGGCCAGCTGGGACGCCGACCGCTCCATCGACATCGAGCTCCTCTGTGCCGGCGGGCTGGAACAGACCAAGACATACCTTTCAGGGCATTCTTCCCAGGAGAGCCAGGCGGCATTGAAGCGATTGCTGCACTGTGAGGGTGCCGGGTACTTCGACGAGTTCTCGCCGGCCGAGCAATCTGCTTCCTACCTCGCGTACTACTCGTGATCACAGGCAGTCGCATCCTGTGCTGTAAAGCAGCAGGAACACTCCCGTCGAGGCGGTCAGGGTGAAGACGGCCGTGGTCACGGCAGCGAGGCCCCGGCGGCGGCGCCCCTTCGTGGGATCGCGGAAGGTCCTCCAGGCGCCGTGGGCGAGGAAAAGACCGAACAGTCCGGCGCCCGCGACGGTCAAGCGCGGGCTGAAGGACCAGCTCAGGTGGGCGATCAGAACCAGGCAAGCGAGCAGAGCGCAGGCGAGCAGGGTGAGGACCACGTCCGCGACGGCCTCCCCGACCGTCTCCAGCAGGAACTCGCCGATGCCCTTCGCTGCCCGTCGGATTCCCACGGCGTTCCCCCGTCCTCACCCACCACATGGCCCGCCCAGGCCCCGGCACTGAGGACCCCTGCGGGGCCGGAATGGTTGCCAGGGCCGTGCCCGCCGACGTTCCCGCGGCCCGTCCGCGTCCTCCTCGCGCGGGGCGCCGAGCGACCTCAGCGAGCGGTGCCCGCCACCTCCGCGAGCCATTCCAGCGCCTCCGGTCCGCCGCTCCGGAGCACCGAGACGTGCCCGTCGGCCGGGCTCTGCCGCAGTTCCGCCGTGGGGCAGCGGCCGGCCACCCAGCGGGCGTGCGAGTCGGGCACGACGCGGTCCTCGCCGCCGTGCAGCAGGAGCACCGGCGCGGCGATCCGGGTGGGATCGAAGCCCCACGGAGCGACGTACGCCAGGTCGTCGTCGATCAGCCCGCCGGGACCCGACGCCATGGCCGGACCGACGACGTCGCCGAACCAGGACCACTCGCCGGCGAGCGCCTCGTGGTCGGCCGGGGTGAACATCTCCGGGTCGTACGCGGCGGTCGCCTCGTACGCCTCCTTCGCCGCCCGCCCTTCCGCCGCCGCGCGCAGGGCCGTCACGCCGGACTGCGTCATGCCCCCGAACCAGTCGAGCCCCTCGGCGCCGTACGGAGCCAGGCCGGACACGCCGACCACGCCGAGGACCCGCTCGGGCAGCAGGGCTCCGCACGCGAGCGCGTGCGGGCCGCCGCCGGAGTGCCCCATGACCGCGAACCGGTCGATGCCCAGCGCGTCGGCGACGGCCCGCACGTCGGCGGCGGCCGAGGCGACGTCCCGTCCCGGACGGGGGCTGGAACCGCCGTATCCGGGGCGGTCGTACGAGACCCAGCGGATCCCGTGCCGGGTGGCGGCGGGGAACAGGGGCTCGGGAGGGGAGCCGACGTTCGGTGTTCCGTGGTGCCAGAAGACGACGAGTCCGTCGCCCGAGCCGCCGTCCCCGGTGTCGTAGACGTGCAGCCCGCTCCCGTCGGCCAGTTCCACGTCGCTCTCGACCACGTCGTACTCGGCCATTCCGCCCCCGTCCCCTGGCGCCCGGCCGTACCCGGGCGTCGTCGCCACTCCGGCGCCACGACGCTACTGGCCTCCCTCCACACCGGCAACGACCGCCGCCCCCACACCCGACTCCCGTCCCTCGCTCCTCCTTGGCCGGTCCCGGGGCCGAACCGCCGCCCGCCGCCTATCCTTCGACGCATGCCCCTCCCCCTCCGCGCCCCCGGCGGCGGCCGCCCGTCCCCGCGGACCGCAGACGCGCTCGTGGCGGGTGTCGTGCTGCTCGTCGTGGCGGTGTGGACGCTCGTCTCGGCGCGGTACGCGAGCGAGCCGGCGCTCCGTACGGTGCTCGGCTGGGCGCTGATCCTGGTCGGCTGCGGGGCCTTGTACTTCCGGCGGCGACAGCCCGTCGCCGTCGCGGTCGTCACGCTGCTCGCCTGCGTCGTCTACTACCCGCTGTCCGCCCAGGACGGCCCGCTCATGATCGCCTTCGCGCTCGCGCTCTACACGACCGCCGCCGAGGGCCGGTTCGCGGCCGCCGTCGCGCTCGCCGCGGTCACGCTGCTGGCGGTGGGGCTCGGCGAGATCCGGCAGCAGCCCGGGCACCGGCAGATCGACGACACCTCGCTCGCCATGCTGGCGGGCTGGCTGATCAGCCTCGTCGCCGTGGGCCGGGCCCAGCGCACCCGCATCGCCTACCTGCACGAGGTGGAGCAGCGCGCACTCGCCGCCGAGCGGGAGCAGGAGGCGCGGGCGCGGCAGAGCGCCACCGAGGAGCGGCTGCGGATCGCCCGGGAGGTGCACGACGTGCTGGGCCACAGCATCTCGCTGATCAACGTCCAGTCCGGTGCCGCGCTGCACCGGCTCGGCAAGGGCCCGGCGCCCGAGGCCGGGCTCGCCACCGCGACCGAGGCCCTGGAAGCCGTGAGGGCCACCAGCAAGGACGCGCTGCGCGAGCTCCGGGCGACCCTCGGGATGCTGCGCCGGGCCGACGAGGCCACCCCGACCGCCCCGGCGTCCTCCGGGCTCTCGCTCCTCGGCGACCTGGTCGCACGCGCCCGCGCGGCCGGCCTCGACGTCCGTACGAGTTCCACCGGCACCCCCGTACCGCTGCCGCCGCCCGTCGACCTCGCCGCGTACCGGATCGTGCAGGAGTCGCTGACGAACGTCACCCGCCACGCGGGCGCGGGGACCGTGCGCGTCACCCTCGACTGGGGCCCGGACGCGGTGCGCCTGCGGATCGCCGACGACGGCGCGGGCGCACCCGAGGGCCGACCGCTGGGCAGCGGCATCCGGGGCATGGCCGAGCGGGCCCGCGCGTTCGGCGGGGACCTCACCGCCGGGAACGCCGACGGCGGCGGCTTCGTCGTCGACGCCCGCCTGCCGCTGACTCCACCGGAAACGACCGAGCCTGGGCCGACCCCACCGAGAACAGCAGAGCCCCGGCCGCCGACCCCACCGGGAACAGCCGAGCCCCGGCCCTCCTCCCACGAGCCGCCGGGCACCCCGCCCGCCGCACCACCCGCCGCCTCCGAAGGGGACCCCCGATGATCCGCGTCGTGCTCGCCGACGACCAGACCCTGGTCCGGGCCGGCTTCCGGTCGATCCTGTCGGACGAGGAGGACATCGAGGTCGTCGGCGAGGCGGGCGACGGGGAGCAGGCGATCGGGCTCGCCCGTGAACTGCGCCCCGACGTGGTCCTGATGGACATCCGCATGCCGGTCCTCGACGGGCTCGAAGCCACGCGCCGCATCACCGCCGACGCACGCCTCGAAGGGGTCCGGGTGGTCATCCTGACCACGTTCGACGCGGACGACCACGTGTACGGGGCGCTGCGCGCCGGCGCGTCGGGGTTCCTCGTCAAGGACACCGAGCCGATGGAACTGCTGCACGCGGTACGGGTGGTGGCGCGCGGCGACGCCCTGATCGCCCCGGCCGTGACCCGCCGCCTGATCGCCGAGTTCGCCGGGCTCGTCGGGCGGCAGCCGGACCCGAGCCCCCGGCTGAACGCCCTGACGGAGCGGGAGCGCGAAGTCCTCGGCCTCGTCGGGGCGGGCCTCTCCAACGACGAGATCGCCGGCCGGCTCGTCCTCTCCCCCGCCACCGCCAAGACCCACGTCAGCCGCATCATGACCAAACTGGCCGTCCGCGACCGGGCCCAGCTGGTGATCCTGGCGTACGAGTCCGGCATGATCACCCCCGGCTGGCTGGCCTGACCTCCCCGGCGCCCCGACGCCCCTCCCGGCCCGACCGGCCGGACCGGCCGGACACGGCCCCCTAGGGGACGCGACCCGGCGCTCACGACTCACGGGGTACGCGCGCGTGGGGCGGGACAACCGGCGGGGTACGCCCGGTGTCCTCCCCGGGGTGACGCCGGGCGCCCGACCGTGCGCCCACGCTGATTGGGTGAATCAGGACGTACTCGATCTCGCGCGGCTGCAGTTCGCCCTCACCGCGGGCGGCCACTTCCTCTTCGTCGCCCTCACGCTGGGGCTCGCGACGGTCGTGGCCGTGCTCCAGACCAGGGCCACGCTGAGCCGGAAGCCGCTCCACGCGCGCATGGTGCGCTTCTGGGGCCAGCTGTACGTCATCAACTACGCGGTCGGCATCGTCACCGGCCTCGTGATGGAGTTCCAGTTCGGCATGGCCTGGAGCGGGCTCACCCACGAGGCGGGCAACGTCCTGGGCGCCTCGCTGGCCGTCGAGACGATCGTGGCGTTCTTCGTCGAGTCGACCTTCCTCGGCCTGTGGATCTTCGGCTGGAACCGGCTCAACCGCTGGGCCCACCTGGCCGTGATCTGGGTCGTCGTCCTGACCGCCTACCTCTCGGCGTACTGGATCCTCGTTTCGAACGGCTTCCTCAACCACCCGGTGGGGTACGGCCCCGAGAACGGCGAGCTGGTCCTCGACGACCCGGTCGCGGTCCTGACCAACCCGTCCGCGCTCCTCGCCTTCGGGCACGTCCTGGCGGGCGCGCTGCTCACCGCCGGGTTCTTCATGGCCGGGGTGAGCGCGTACCACCTGTTCCGGCGCACCCCCGAGTGGGAGTTCTTCGGCCGCAGCCTGCGGATCGGAGTGTTCCTGTCGGCGCCGGCGCTGATGGCGGCGGCGGTGTTCGGCGGGCTCCAGTTCGGCGTCCTCGCCACCTTCCAGCCGATGAAGTCGGCCGTCTTCAGCGGGAAGGCGGCCGAGATCGCGCGGCTGCAGGCGGAGCTGACGGACCGCTTCGGGCCGGGCGACTACGTGCCGTCGGAGGCGTGGACCCGGGGCGGCGGTCTCGTGATGCTGATCAGCTTCGCCCTGATGATGTACCTGTGCTTCGCCGGGGTGATCCTGGCCTGCTTCAAGAAGGTCGTCTTCCGGTTCCGGCTGTGGCATCTCGTCCTGATGGCAGCCGTACCGCTGCCGTATCTGGCCATGATCGGCGGCTGGGTCTTCCGGGAGGCGGGGCGGCAGCCCTGGGTGGTCTACGGGCTGCTCAGGACGGAGGACGCGGTCTCGGACCTCTCCCCCGGCACCATGCGCCTCTCCCTCGCCGTGTTCACCACCGTCTTCGTCCTGCTCGCCGCGCTCAACGCCTGGCTCCTCACCCGGCACGCCCGCCGCGGCCCCGTCGAGTCCGGCCTCGGCCACGACGAGCGGCCCGACGCGGCGGACGGGACGGCGGACGGGACGGCGCACGACCCGGCCGACACCCTGCCCGCCCCCCGCTACTGACGCCGTCCCGCACCACCGAGCACCATCCGAGGAGACCCCGTGGAGCCCCTGGCCATCGCCCTGCTCGCCTTCTTCGCCGCGGGCTGGTTCGTGCTCGCCGGGTCGGACGTCGGCACCGGCATGCTCATCCCCTGGCTCGGCCGCGACGACCGCGAGCGGCGCCTCGTCCTCGCCTCCTTCGCCCCCTTCTTCCTGGGCAACGAGGTCTGGCTGGTCGCCACCGCCGGCGTCCTCGTCGGCTGCTTCCCCGCCCTCGAAGGGGAGCTCCTGAGCGGCCAGTTCCCGGTCCTCGTGACCCTCCTGACCGGCTGGATCGTGCGGGACACGGGGCTGTGGTCACGCGGCCGGGGCCCGGGACGCCGCTGGCGCGCGGGCTGCGACACCGCCGTGACGTGCGGCAGCTGGACCGTGGCGCTGTCCTGGGGGTGGCTGCTCGCGGCCCTGCTCACCGGACGGCCGTACGCGCCGGCGACCGGCTTCACGGCCGTCCTCACCGCCCTCGCCGTGGCCGCGCTGTTCGCCGCGCACGGGCTCGGCTTCGCCGCGCTCCGGCTCACGGGACCGCCGTACGAGCGCGCCCGCAGGCTCGTCGGACGCGCCGGGCGCCCGTGGCAGTCCTTCGCGCTGACCGCTGTCCTGCTCGCCGGACTGCCGCTCGGCGCGGGAACCGCGCTCCCGCTGGCCGGGCGGGCCGCCGCCCCGACCACGCTCGGCCTGCTCGTGCCCGCGCTGCTCGTCGTCACCCCGCTCCTGGTGGCCGCCCAGGCCTGGACCTGGCACGCCTTCCGGCACCGGGTGACCCGCCCCTCGTACCTGTGACCCCATGACCCCGCGCGCGCGGGGGGTGCGGTCTGCGGCCGACGTGCTGCGGTCCGGGGTCAGCGGTCCGTCCGGGGTCTGCCGGGGCCGTCAGGGGTCCGGGGTCCGGGGTCCGGGGTCAGGACTCGTCGGGCGTGGACTCCTTCTTGTGGTGCAGGGCCTTCTGGAGCCGTGCCACCACCGCCTCGCCGTACCTGCGGTGGCCGTGGACGCGCGGGTCGTCGGTGACGTCGTACCGCTTCACGTACGCGCCGAGGAAGGCCTGCAGGGTGGCGACGGCCGGGATGGCGATCAGCGCGCCGACGGCGCCGAGCAGCGCCGTGCCCGCGATGACCGAGCCGAAGGCGACCGCCGGGTGGATGTCCACGGTCTTGGAGGTCAGCTTCGGCTGGAGCACGTAGTTCTCGAACTGCTGGTAGATCACGACGAAGCAGAGCACCCACAGCGCGTACCAGGGGTTGACCGTGAAGGCGATCAGCATCGGCAGCGCGCCGGCCAGGTAGGTGCCGATCGTCGGGATGAACTGCGAGACCAGACCGACCCACACGGCGAGCGCGGGGGCGTACGGCACGCCGAGGATCTCGAAGAGCACGAAGTGCGCGATGCCCGAGATGAGGGCCATCAGGCCGCGCGAGTAGAGGTAGCCGCCGGTCTTGTCGACCGCGATCTCCCAGGCCCGCAGCACCTCGGTCTGGCGGGCCGGCGGCAGGACGGAGCAGAGGGAGCGCCGCAGCCGGGGTCCGTCGGCCGCGAAGTAGAACGAGAACAGGAAGATCGTCAGCAGCCGGAACAGGCCGCCGAGGACGGTGGCGGAGACGTCGAGGACTCCCGACGCGCTGTTCTGCACGTACTTCTGCAGCCAGTCGGAGCTCAGGACGCTGTCCTGGACCTCGACCCGCGAGAGGTCCGTGTGGAAGTTCTGGTTGATCCAGTTGATCAGGGAGTCGAGGTACTTGGGGAAGTTCTCGACCATGTCGACGATCTGGCCGGCGAGCATCGACCCGAGCAGGACGACGAAGCCGACGCTGAAGATCAGGACGACGAAGAAGACCAGGAAGGTGGCGAGCCCCCTGCGCATCCCGCGCGCCGCCATGCGCCCGACCGCCGGCTCTATGGCGAGGGCGAGGAAGAAGGCGAGCAGGATGTTGACGAGGAGGCCGACGAGCTGGTGGAAGGCCCAGTTGCCCAGCAGGAAGCAGGAGTAGAGCGCGAGCGCCAGGACCATGGCTCTCGGCAGCCAGCGCGGCATCCGCGCCGCCGGGGGCGCGGGCGCCGTCGCCACGGTCCCGGAGGCGGTCCCCGAGGCGGTCCCGGAGGCGGTCCCGGGCGCGGACGGCGCCAGGGCGCCTCTCTCGCTCTCCCCGCCGGTCCCTCCGCGGGCACCGGCGATCAGGTCCGCGGAAGCGGGAGCCGTCCGGTCGGCCGGGGGCTTCGCGTCGGCCGGGGGCGTCGGTTCGGTCGGGTCGGTGGGGTCTGTCTTGCCGGTGTCGTCAGTCGGGGCCACCACGCCAGTCTCGCGCACCTCGCGGACATTCCACCCGGGGCCCCGCACATCACCGCTTGTCACCCGGCCGTTGGCCGGCCGTTCGCCGTCCGCCGGCCGGCACGCCGCAGGCCCGTCGCCACTGGTCGGCCGGTGGGTCGCCGATCCGTCACCGCTTGTCGGCCGGCACGTCGACGGCCGCGCAGACCGCCCGCCACACGTCCTTCGCCTCCCACCCGGCGTCCAGCGCGTCCCGCACCGTCCGCCCGCCGAGCTCGGCCATCACATGGTCACGCGCGAAGGACTCGGCGTAGGACGCACCGAAGTGGTCCGCCATTCGTTCCCAGAAAATCGTCAACCGCATGACCCCAGTATCCCGCTCCCAAGAGTGCAGCCCGCGCCTCAGGCCTTGTCACCGCGACTTTCCGCCCTACGGTCGGAGCATGGCCGAAAAACCCCTCTCCTCCCCACCCTCGACCCCCCTGGCCCGCGCCGAGCGTTTCGTCTGGCTGACGGCGCGGGTCCTCGAACAGCGCCGGTTCGCCTACCACTTCCTGGGCGGAGGCCCGGATCAGGTCGAGACGGCCCTCGTCGCCTACCTCAACGAGGACGGCGGTTACGGCCACGCGCTCGAACCCGACCTCCGCGGACCGGTCAGCCAGCCCCTCCACACCGCGCACGCGCTGCGGGTCCTGGACTCCATCGGCCGCTGCGGCGGACTGCGCGTGGAACGGATCTGCCGCTACCTCACGGACGTGTCGACGCACGAGGGCGCACTCCCGGCGATCCACCCGTCCCAGCGCGGCTACCCCTCGGCGCCGTTCGTCCCGATCATCGACTCCCCGCCGAGCTCCCTGCTCTCGACCGGCCCCGTGGTCGGGCTGCTGCACCGCAACCAGGTCTGGCACGCCTGGCTGTTCCGGGCCACCGAGTTCTGCTGGACGGCCGTCGAGTCGCTCGAGAAGTCGCATCCGTACGAGATCCAGGCCGCCGTCGCCTTCCTCGACGGCGCCCCCGACCGCTCACGCGCGCAGGCCGCCGCCGACCGGCTCGGCCGGCTCGTCCGCGAACAGGGGCTCGCCGTCCTCGACCCGGACCGGCCGGACGACTACCCGATCCCGGACGGGTACGCGCCCGGCGAGCACCACTTCCCGCACGACTACGCGCGCGTGCCGGACTCGCTCGCCGCGCACTGGTTCACGGACGAGGAGATGTCCCGCTCCCTCGACCAGCTCACGGCCGACCAGCAGGAGGACGGCGGCTGGCCGATCCGCTGGCGCGCCTGGGCCCCCGGCACCGCCCTGGAATGGCGCCCGATCGTCACGGTCGAGGCACTCCGCACCCTCCGCGCCCACGGACGCTCCATCGACTGACGGGTGGGGCGGCGCGGGGAGCGCCGTACAGGACAGGGGGGTCGGGCGCCGTACGGAGCCGGTCGCGGATGCCGTACGGCGCCCGCGACCGCGGAGGGCGTACGGACCCGGGACGTGGGGGCCGTACGGGACCGGGGCGCGGGTGCGCACCGGCCCCGGTCGCGGATGCCGCACGGGGGCCCGGCAGCGGATGCCGCACCGCCCCCGGCAGCGGATGCCGCACGGCCCGGGCTCACCAGCCCAGGGCCCGTACCCCCGCCGTGACCACGACGGCCGCACCCACGACGACCAGGAACGGGGCCCGCAGGACGAGTGCGACGGCGGCCGCGGCGAGCCCGGCGGCGCGGGCGTCCAGGACGAGCGAGCCACCGGAGCTGAACGTCTGCTGGGCGGTGAGCGCGGCGAGCAGCGCGACGGGGAGCAGGGCCGCGAGGCGCTGCACGAGCGGTCGTTCCAGCGTTCCGGCGGGGACGAGCAGGCCGACCAGCTTCATCAGGTAGCACCCGGCGGCGGTCAGGCCGATCGCGATCCAGATGTTCATCGGGAGTCCTCCTCGATCGTCGTCTCCCGGTCCGCGCCGGCCGCCGGGGCGCTCGTCCCGCGGCCGCGGAACCAGAGCACGGCCGGTGCGGCCAGGGCGGCGGCGAGGACCGGGACGCCGGCGGGCAGGACGGGGAGCAGCCCGAGTCCGAGCAGGACGGCGATCCCGGCGGTGGCCCGCTCGGTCGCCGACTTCAGCATGGGGGCGAGCAGGGCCAGGAAGACGGCGGGACCGGCCGCGTCGAGCCCCCAGGCCGCCGTGTCGCCGATCGCCTCGGCGCCGAGCGCGCCGAGGAGCGTGGTGACGTTCCACAGGACGTAGAGCGTGAGGCCGGTGACGGTGAAGCCGATGCGCGCGGCCCGCCGGGACGGCTGGGCGAGCGAGACGGCGGTGGTCTCGTCGATCACCCAGTGCGCGGCGAACGGCCTGACGGCCTTCGGCAGCGCGAGGAGCTGGGAGAGCCGGAGCCCGTAGAAGGCGTTGCGGGTGCCGAGGAAGAAGGCCCCGGCGGCGGCCGTGAAGGGGTTGCCTCCCGCGGCGAGCGCCCCGACGAGGGCGAACTGCGAGGCGCCCGTGAAGACGAGCAGGCTGAGCGCGCAGGTCTGCAGGAGGCTGAGGCCCGCGCCGGCCGAGGTGACGCCGAAGGCGAACCCGGAGAGGCCGACGGCGACGCCGACCCCGAGGGCGTCGCGGACGACGGCCGCGTCGGGTTTCACCGGTGTGCCGCCGTCGCGTATGACGGGAGGTGCTGTCTGTTCTGCCACGTCAGGGACGTTACGGCAGTCCGAGGCGGCCGGTCTTGTACGTTCTTGCGCCCCGCCCGCCCGGCCTTCACGGCCCGTTCGGCTCGCCCCGCGCACCCTCCCCGCCGCTCCCCCGCACACCACGCGCGCGCTGGTAGGCGCCCGGCGGCACCCCGACGCTGCGGGTGAAGTGCCGGTTGAGGTGCGACTGGTCGGTGAAGCCCACGGCGGCGGCCGCGTCCGCGGGTGGCGTCCCCGCGTCGAGGAGCCGCCTGGCCCGCCGTACGCGCGCGTCCGTGAGCCAGGTGTGCGGGGGCATCCCGTACGCCGACCGGAAGGCCCTGAGGAGGGCGAAGGGGCTGGTGCCGAGGTCGGCGGCGAGTCGCTCCAGGGTCGGCGGCTCGGCCATCCGCTCCTCCAGGACGGCACGCGCGCGTGCCGCGCGCCGCGCGCCCGCCGAGCGGGGCGGGAGCGGCGTGATCAGCCCGCCGTGGCTGCGCAGCATGCGGGCCGTGACCAGCCGGAGCAGGCTGTCCGCCGCGAGCGCGTTGCCCTCCTCGGCGGCCCGGTGGACTCCGACGACGAGCCGTGCGGCGTACGGGTCGTCGACGACGGGCGTCGTGAAGCCGGCCGAGCCGCGCAGGGCGAGGGTGTCGGCGGCGATCGAGCGGACGATCTCCGCGTCGGGGTAGATCGTGCGGTACGTCCAGCCCTCGGGCACGCCCGCGTGCCCGGTGTGCGAGGTGTCGGGGTTGACCAGGGCTATCTGCCCGGGGCCCGCGTGGACGAGTTCGTCGCGGTAGTGGAAGGCCTCGACGCCCTCGGTGATCGCGGCGAAGACGAAGGTCTCGTGGGTGTGCCGGGCGAACGCCTTGCGGATGTAGTGGGCGTGCAGCAGGTCGACGCCGGGCAGCTCGGAGTACTGCCAGTACCGTGCCCGCTCCTCGCTCGCCATCCCTCCATTCTGCGCCCGGAGCCGACGGAGCTCTTCCCCCGCCGAGGCGGCCCGGCCTGGTGCGGCGCCCGGTCGCCCCTATTCCGGGGCGGTCGTCCGCGGCCGGTCTCCCCGGGTCCGGGGCCGGCCGTCCGAGGGCCGGGACGGCTGCCGACGACCGGCCGTCCGCAGACCGCGGCTGTCGTCGGCAGCCGATCGTCCACAGACCGCGGCTGCCGTCGGCCGCAGGTCGTCGTCCACAGGCCGGGACGGCTGGCGGCAGCCGGTTGTCCACAGGTCCGGGCGGTTGTCAGTGGCGGGGTGCACGATGGGGGGCATGGTCAGGTCCGCGCTCGACTCGTTCTCCCCCGCGACCCGTGGTTGGTTCACCGGGGCCTTCAACGCGCCCACGGCGGCGCAGGAGGGCGCCTGGAAGGCCATCGGCGAGGGCTCCGACGTGCTGGTCGTCGCGCCGACCGGCTCGGGGAAGACGCTGGCCGCCTTCCTCGCCTCCCTGGACGGGCTGGCGTCCGCGCCGCCGCCCGCCGAGGCGAAGAAGCGCTGCCGCGTGCTCTACGTGTCGCCGCTGAAGGCCCTCGCCGTGGACGTCGAGCGGAATCTGCGCTCCCCCCTGACCGGCATCCGGCAGGAGTCGGTGCGCCTCGGACTGCCCGAGCCGGACGTCCGGGTCGGGATCCGCTCCGGTGACACCCCGCCGGCCGAGCGCCGGGCGCTCGCCACCCGGCCGCCGGACATCCTGATCACCACGCCCGAGTCGCTGTTCCTCATGCTGACCTCCGCCACCCGCGAAGCCCTGTCGGGCGTGGAGACGGTCATCCTGGACGAGGTCCACGCGGTCGCGGGCACCAAGCGGGGCGCGCACCTGGCCCTGTCCCTGGAGCGGCTCGACGAGTTGCTGCCCCGCCCCGCTCGCCGGATCGGCCTGTCGGCCACCGTCCGCCCGGTGGACGAGGTGGCCCGCTATCTGTCCCCGAAGCGCGCGGTGGAGATCGTCCAGCCGCCGTCGGGCAAGGAGTTCGACCTCTCCGTCGTCGTGCCCGTCGAGGACATGGGCGAGCTGGGCGGCTCACCGGCGTCCGAGGGCAAGGACGGCGGGGACAAGCCGTCGATCTGGCCGCAGGTCGAGGAGCGGATCGCCGACCTCGTCCAGGCCCACCGGTCGACGATCGTCTTCGCCAACTCCCGCCGCCTGGCCGAGCGCCTCTGCAACCGGCTGAACGAGATCGCGTACGAGCGGGCGACCGGCGAACCGCTCCCCGAAGGCGCTCCCCCCGCCCAGGTCATGGCCCAGTCGGGGGCGGCGCAGGGCGCCCCGCCACTGCTCGCCCGGGCCCACCACGGTTCGGTGTCGAAGGAGCAGCGCGCCCAGGTGGAGGAGGACCTGAAGGCCGGCCGGCTGCCCGCCGTGGTCGCCACCTCCAGCCTGGAGCTCGGCATCGACATGGGCGCGGTCGACCTGGTGGTGCAGGTCGAGTCGCCGCCCTCGGTCGCCTCCGGGCTCCAGCGCGTCGGTCGCGCGGGGCACCAGGTCGGCGCGGTGTCGACGGGCGTCGTCTTCCCCAAGTACCGCGGCGACCTGGTGCAGGCCGCGGTGGTCACCGAGCGGATGCGCTCGGGCTCCATCGAGTCGATGCGGATCCCCGGCAATCCACTGGACGTCCTGGCCCAGCAGCTGGTCGCCATGGTCGCGCTCGACACCTGGCAGGTGGACGACCTGCTGGCCGTGGTGCGCCGCGCGGCGCCGTTCTCGTCGCTGCCGGAGTCGGCGTTCACCGGCGTCCTCGACATGCTGGCGGGCCGCTACCCTTCGGACGCCTTCGCCGAGCTGCGCCCGCGCGTGGTGTGGGACCGGGTGGCCGGGACGGTCACCGGACGGCCGGGCGCGCAGCGGCTCGCCGTCACCTCCGGCGGCACGATCCCCGACCGGGGCCTGTTCGGCGTGTTCCTGGCGGGCTCGGACCCGAAGAAGGGCGGCGGCCGCGTCGGGGAGCTCGACGAGGAGATGGTGTACGAGTCGCGGGTCGGCGACGTCTTCACGCTCGGCACCACCTCGTGGCGGATCGAGGACATCACCCGGGACCGGGTGCTCGTCACCCCCGCGCCCGGAGTGCCGGGCAGACTGCCGTTCTGGAAGGGCGACCAGCTCGGCCGGCCCCTCGAACTGGGGCGGGCGGTCGGCGCGTTCCTCCGCGAGGTCGGCGCCCTCTCCGACGAGGACGCGCGGCTGCGGCTGCTCGCCGCCGGGCTCGACGCCTGGGCCGCGGACAACGTCCTCGCGTACCTCAGGGAGCAGCGGGAGGCCTGCGGTCACGTGCCGGACGACCGGACGATCCTGGTCGAGCGCTTCCGGGACGAACTCGGGGACTGGCGGGTCGTCATCCACTCCCCCTTCGGCGCGCAGGTCCACGCTCCCTGGGCGCTGGCGCTCGGAGCCCGCCTCTCCGAGCGGTACGGCATGGACGCCCAGGTGATGCACGCGGACGACGGCATCGTGCTGCGCCTGCCGGACGCCGACCTGATGGGCCTGGAGATGGGCCTCGACCTCCTCGACCACGAGCCGGTGGACCCCGGCCGGCACCTGGACACGACGTACGACGCCGACAAGGCACCGGTCGGCGCGGCCGACGCCCTCTTCGACAAGGGCGAGATCGGGCAGATCGTCACCGACCAGGTGGGCGGCTCCGCGCTGTTCGCCTCCCGCTTCCGCGAGTGCGCCGCGCGCGCCCTGCTGCTGCCCAAGCGGAATCCGGGCAAGCGCACCCCGCTGTGGCAGCAGCGGCAGCGCGCCTCGCAACTCCTCCAGGTGGCGAGCGAGTTCGGCTCGTTCCCGATCGTCCTCGAAGCGGTCCGGGAGTGCCTCCAGGACGTCTTCGACGTCCCCGGACTCACCGAACTCATGGGGGACATCGAGGCCCGCCGCGTCCGTCTCGTCGAGGTCACCACCCACGAACCGTCCCCCTTCGCCCGCTCGCTGCTCTTCGGCTACGTGGCGCAGTTCCTGTACGAGGGCGACTCCCCGCTCGCCGAGCGGCGGGCGGCGGCGCTCTCCCTGGACTCCCGGCTGCTCGCGGAGCTGCTCGGCCAGGCGGAGCTGCGCGAACTGCTCGACCCCGAGGTCCTGACCGAGCTGGAGCGGGAGCTCCAGTGGCTGGCGGAGGACCGGCGGATCAAGGACGTGGAGGGCGTCGCCGACCTGCTGCGGGTCCTGGGACCCCTCACCGACGCCGAACTCGCCGAGCGCGGTGCCGAGCCGGGCTGGGCACCGGAGCTCTCCGCCGCCCGGCGCGCCATCCGGGTCCGGATCGCGGGCCAGGAGCACTGGTCGGCGATCGAGGACGCGGGCCGCCTCCGGGACGCCCTGGGCACGGCCCTGCCCGTCGGCGTGCCCGAGGCCTTCACCGAACCGGTCAAGGACCCGCTGGGCGACCTCCTCGCGCGGTACGCGCGCACCCACGGACCGTTCACCTCCTCCGCCGCCGCCCACCGCTTCGGCCTCGGCGCGGCCGTCACCGACGGCGCCCTCCAGCGGCTCGCCGCCTCGGGTCGCGTCGTCCAGGGGGAGTTCCACCCCTCCGGCATCGGACAGGAGTGGTGCGACGCCACCGTCCTGCGCCGGCTGCGGCGCCGCTCCCTGGCGGCCCTCCGCCACGAGCTCGAACCGGTGCCCCCGGCCGCGCTCGCCACCTTCCTGCCCCAGTGGCAGCACCTGGGGAGCAGCAGCCTGCGCGGCATCGACGGCCTCGCCCGCGCGATCGAGCAGCTCCAGGGCGCGCCCGTCCCCGCCTCGGCCCTGGAGAAGCTCATCCTGCCGTCGCGGGTCCAGGACTACTCCCCGGCGCTGCTCGACGAGCTGACGACCACCGGCGAGGTCCTGTGGGCCGGTGCCGGGTCACTGCCCGGCAAGGACGGCTGGGTCTCCCTCTACCTCGCGGACGCGGCCCCCCTGCTCCTGCCACCGCCGCACCCGCTGGAGCTCTCCGCCCTGCACGAGTCGGCGCTCACCGCCCTCTCCGGCGGCTACGGCCTGTTCTTCCGCCAGATCGCCGACCAGATCAGGGCCACCACCCACCCGGACGCCACCGACCCCCAGCTCGCCGACGCCCTCTGGGACCTGGCCTGGTCGGGCCGGCTCACCAACGACACCCTGGCCCCGCTGCGCTCCCTGCTCGGCTCGGGCCGCACCGCCGGCTCCACCGCCCACCGCGCCCGCCGTACGGTCCCCCGCGGCCGGTACGGCACCCTCACCGCCGCCGCCCGCCCGGCCTCCCGCACCGGCCCGCCCACCGTCTCAGGCCGCTGGTCGCTGCTGCCCCCCGCCGAGCCCGAACGAACCCACCGGGCCCACGCCCTCGCCCGCACCCTCCTGGACCGGCACGGCGTCGTCACCCGCGGCGCGGTGGCCGCCGAAGGCGTCGAAGGCGGCTTCTCCGCCGTGTACCGCGTCCTGTCCGCCTTCGAGGACAGCGGACAGGCCCGTCGCGGCTACGTCGTCGAAGGCCTCGGCGCGGCCCAGTTCGCCATGGACGGCGCCGTCGACCGCCTCCGTGCCGCCGCGACCGCCCGCGACCGCGGCGCCGAGGCCGCCGCCGGTCCTCGCGCCCTCGTCCTCGCCGCGGCCGACCCCGCGAACGCCTACGGCGCCGCCCTCCCCTGGCCCGAGCCCCCCACCGGCGCCGGCCACCGGCCCGGCCGCAAAGCCGGCGCCCTCGTCGTCCTCGTCGACGGCGAACTCACCCTCTACGTCGAGCGCGGCGGCAAGACCCTCCTCTCCTGGCCCACCACCCCCGACGACCCCTCCCTCATCGCCGCCGCCCACGCCCTCGCCCGCCACGCCCCCCTCACCCTCGAACGCATCAACACCACCACCTCCCTCACCTCCCCCCTCTCCCCCCCTTTCGAGTCCGCCGGCTTCCACCCCACCCCCCGAGGCCTCCGCCTCCGCCCCTAACCCCCACCACCCACGGCACAACGCCCCCACCCCACCGCTCCGCACCCCTCCCCGCGGCCCCACCTCCTCCCCACAGCCCGCCACACGACCGCGCCCCCACGAACCGACACCTCCACCAACCCCACGAGGCCCCCGCCTCCTCGCCGCGCGCCCACCGCCCATCCCCATACGTCCCGGTCTCTAGGGCCGGCGCCCCCACCCAACCCCGGACGTCGACCGCCCCGCCCGCTGCCCGCTGCCCGCTGGCCCATCGCCGTGTGGGCGCCGCCCCTCCCCGCACCCCGCCCGGCGGCCCGCTGCCCCGACCTCCGTGTGGGCAACAGGCAGGGCGACAGGCCGGGCGCAGCCCACAGCCCTGGGGGCGAGGGCACGACTCACAACCCGTGCGGTATGGGCGCAGCCCACAACCCAGACGCATCAGCAGCACGCACAGCCCAGCCCTGGCCAGCGCACCCCCCCCCCAACCTCTCCCCCAGCCCCCAACCCCCACAATGGACCCGTGCCCGAAGGAGACACCATCTGGCAGGTCGCCCGACACCTGCACACCGCACTCGCAGGAAAGGTCCTCACCCGCGCCGACCTCCGCGTACCCCGCTTCGCGACCGCCGACCTCACCGGCCGCACGGTCCTCGACGTGACGCCCCGCGGGAAGCATCTGCTGGCGAGGATCGAGGGCGGGCTGACGCTGCACTCGCATCTGCGGATGGAGGGCGCGTGGCGGGTGTACGCGACGGGGGAGCGTCCGCGCGGCGGCCCGGCGCACCAGATCCGGGCGATCCTCGGGAACGACGAGTACACGGCGTACGGCTACCGGCTCCCGGTCCTGGAGTTGATCCGTACGGCAGAGGAGTCCCGAGCCGTCGGCCACTTGGGCCCGGACCTCCTGGGGCCCGACTGGGATCCGGAGGAGGCGGAGCGGCGGCTGTGCGCCGACCCGGCGCGGCCGCTCGTCGAGGCCCTGCTCGACCAGCGCAACATGGCGGGCATCGGGAACGTGTACAAGTGCGAGCTGGCGTTCCTCGCCGCGGTCTCGCCCTGGCTCCCGGTCGGCGACCTCGGCCCCGGCGTCCCCGCCCGCCTGGTGGCGACGGCGCACCGCCTCCTGGAGGCGAACAAGGACCATCCCGACCGACGCACCACCACCACGCGCAGACCCGGCACCCCGCTCCACGTCTACGGCCGCGAAGGACGCCCCTGCCTGCGCTGTGGCACCCCGATCCGCAGGACCGACGCCGACCCGCACGCCGACATCAACGACCGAATCACGTACTGGTGCCCCAACTGCCAACCAGGCCCGACCCGGCACCCCTGACTCCGCCCTTGCCTCCCCAAGCCACCCACCTACATACCGCCCACCCCCACCCACCCCTCACGCACCCACCCCTCACCCACACACGCACCCGTGCACCCGTGCACTCCCCGCTAATTGACGATCCGTCAGATCCAGTCGTACGGTCCAAAGATGACCCTCTCTGCGTACGACCTCACCGGCCGCACCGCGTTCGTCACCGGCGCGGCGAGCGGGATCGGCCGCGCGACCGCAGCTCTCCTCGCGATGGCGGGCGCGACCGTGCACTGCGCGGACCGCGACGAGGGCGGGGTCAAGGAGACGGCCGCGCTGATCGCGCGCGACGGCGGCACCGCGCACCCGCACACGCTCGACGTCACGGACAGGACCGCGCTGGCCGCCGCCGTGCGGTCGGCCGGCCTGCTCCACGTGATGGCCGCGGTCGCGGGGATCATGCACACGAGCACAGTCCTTGAGACCCGTGACGAGGACCTCGACCGCGTCTTCGCGGTGAACTTCAAGGGCGTCCTGTACGCGTGCCAGGAGGCGGCCCGCTCGATGATCGCCTCAGGTACCCGGGGTTCGATCGTCACGATGGCCTCGGGGGCGATGGACACGGCGAGCCCCGGCCTCCTCTGCTACAGCGTCACCAAGGCGGCGGTGGTGCAGCTGACGAAGACCCTGGCGACGGAGGCGGGCCCGCACGGCATACGGGTCAACGCGGTCGCCCCGGGGTGGATCCGGACGCCGATGACCGACCGCCACGAACCGGCGGCCCAGCAGCAGGCGGAGGCGGCGATGGTCCGTCACTCGCCCCTCGGGCGGGTCGGCGAGGCCGAGGACATCGCACACGCGGTCCTGCACCTGGCCTCCGACGCCTCCTCGTTCACGACGGGCCAGATCCTCCGCCCCAACGGCGGCGTCGCCATGCCCTGGTAGTCCCTCTCGAGGACACCCCCGCGCCACGCCCAGGCTCCCCCGCCCCACCCGCGGACGCCCCCGCCCCGCGAACCGAACGCCCCCGCGACGAAGCCGCCACATGCACCGGCAGCAGGCTCAGCCCCCAGCCGCCCGCGGCCACCGCCCCTTCCACCGTCCCGGCGTCCGCGGGCATGAGGAGCAGGCGCAGCACCGCCCACCACCAGAGCCCCCCGGCTGCCAGTGCGACCGCGACCAGCGCGAGCGTCACCAGCGGAACCCGTCGCCGTACCATGGCCGCCTCCTGCCGTCGACGCTAGACCGGCAGGATCACCCTGCGGGAGGGCGCACCGAGGCAGTCCCGGCGCACGCCCTACGTCCTCCACCATGCACGCCACACCGGAACCCGGCATCTCAGACGGGCGAGGACGGGCGGGGACGGGCGACCCCGGAATCAGCGGGGACGGGCGACCCCGGAATCAAACGACAGTCGCCCCCGGGACTCAGACGACAACAGATGACAGTCGACCCCAGGAATCAGACGACGAGCGCCCCCGGGACCCAACCGACAGGAAGCCCCGCAGCCGCAAGAGGCGGCGGCAAAGGAAAAGACCCCGGCCGGCACCCCGTAGGGCGTCGACCGGGGCCTCGCCCCACGTGCTTCGGTTCAGGCGGCGACGACGTTGACCGCTTCCGTGGGCGCCTTGATGGTCACCCGCTCGGTGGGCACACCCGCCACCGACGTCACCGACACCGAATTGAGCCTCGGGCGCACCGGTGTCGGCACCGGTTCGCTCGACGCTGCCGACTCGGCCAGTTCGGCGAGCGACAGCTCGTCGCTCACTTCGCGCATGAGCTCGGACATCCGTACGTCCAGCGCGTCGCAGATCGCGGAGAGCAGTTCGGAGGAAGCCTCCTTCTGCCCCCGCTCCACCTCGGAGAGATAGCCGAGCGAGACTCGGGCGGACGAGGAGACTTCGCGCAGAGTACGGCCCTGGCGCTGGCGCTGCCGACGCAGCACGTCACCCAGCAGGCGACGGAGCAGAATCATCGGTGGCTCCCTCCTCGGACCGCGTAGCCGCATCCTTCACGCCCCACCGTACCGCCTCGGGCTGCGGCCGTGCGGGGAGCGATGTCGTGTTCACTCAGGGCTGCAAACATCAATTCCCCCCGTTGTGTTCCGTATCCTGTGCCCGCGCATTTCCCGAGAGTTCCTCAAGGAGCAGTTCCAACACGCTCCGTACGCTCTCTCTACGGATTTCCGCGCGGTCGCCGTTCAACCTCAACGAGACCACTTTCCCCGCCCGGGCGCCCGTCGCGGCCGGGCCGGCGACCGCCACGTAGACGGTTCCGACGGCCTGTCCGTCCTGCGGGTCGGGCCCGGCGACGCCGGTCGTCGAGACGCCCCAGTCGGCTCCGAGCCGGTCCCGCACACCGGCCGCCATCTGCAGCGCGACCTCCGGATCCACCGCCCCGCGCTCGGCGAGGAGGGCCCGGTCGACGCCGAGGAGCTCGTGCTTGAGGGCCGTGGCGTACACCGTGACCGACCCCAGGAAGGACTTCGAGGCTCCCGGTACGCCGGTGAGCTCGGCGGCCACCAGACCACCCGTGAGCGACTCCGCAGCGGCCAGCGTGTGATCACGCTCCGCGAGCAGGGCCAGCACCCGGGCGGCCTCGGTCATCGAGTCGACGCCTCCGGCCGGGCCGCCGCGCGCTCCGCGGCGAGCCCCTGGCGCCGCAGGACGACCGCCTGTCGCACATAGTCCAGACCGGTGACGACCGTCAGCACGACGGCCACCGTCATCACCCAGAAGCGCAGGGTGGCCAGCGGGCCGGTGAGCATCAGCACGTACATGCCGACCGCCGTGCCCTGGGCGAGCGTCTTCATCTTGCCGCCGCGGCTGGCCGGGATGACCCCGTGCCGGATGACCCAGAACCGCATCAGGGTGATCCCCAGCTCGCGGGCGAGGATGACCCCGGTGACCCACCAGGGCAGGTCTCCGAGGGAGGACAGGCAGACGAGCCCGGCCGCCATGATCGCCTTGTCGGCGATCGGGTCGGCGATCTTCCCGAAGTCGGTGACCAGGTTGTACGCACGGGCGAGGTGCCCGTCGAAGACGTCCGTGATCATGGCCACCGCGAACGCCGCCCAGGCCCAGGCCCGCCACACCGGGTCGTGCCCGCCGTCCTGGAGGAGCAGCACCACGAAGCCCGGCACGAGCACGAGCCGGATCATGGTGAGGATGTTCGCGATGTTCCACAGGCTGGCCTGGTTGACGGCCGCCGTGCCCAGCTTGCCGCGGGGCGCCGGCCTACCGGTCCCGCCCGTCGCGGATGCCGGGACTCCGGTCATCTGCCTGCCTCCTCGAAAAGACACTCGGCCACCAGGTCGACGCCCTCCGTGCCGACGACCTTCGCACTGACCATACGGCCCGGGGTCAGGTCGGGGCTCGTGCCGTCGGCCGTGGTGAGGAACACCTGGCCGTCCGTCTCGGGCGCCTGGTGAGCGGCGCGGCCGATCCAGCCGTCCTCCTCGTCGAGGGTCTCGACGAGTACTTCCAGGGTCTCTCCGAGACGCTCCTCGGCGCGCTGCGCGGTGAGCTCCTCGGCGAGCCGGGACAGGTGGGCGAGCCGCTCGTCGACGACTTCCTGGTCGAGCTTGTGCTCGTACGTGGCGGCCTCGGTGCCGTCCTCGTCGGAGTAGCCGAAGACGCCGATGGCGTCGAGCCTGGCGTGGGTGACGAAGCGTTCCAGCTCGGCGAAGTCCGCCTCGGTCTCGCCGGGGAAGCCGACGATGAAGTTGGAGCGGGCACCGGCCGTCGGGGCCTTGGAGCGGATGGTCTCCAGGAGCTCCAGGAAGCGGTCGGTGTCGCCGAAGCGGCGCATGGCCCGCAGCACGTCGGGGGCGCTGTGCTGGAAGGAGAGGTCGAAGTAGGGCACGACCTTGTCGGTCGAGGTGAGGACGTCGATCAGCCCCGGCCGCATCTCGGCGGGCTGGAGGTAGCTGACGCGGACGCGCTCGATGCCGTCGACGGCGGCGAGGTCGGGCAGCAGGCTCTCCAGGAGCCGGATGTCGCCGAGGTCCTTGCCGTACGAGGTGTTGTTCTCGGAGACCAGCATGACCTCCTTGACGCCCTGCTCGGCGAGCCAGCGGGTCTCGTTCAGCACGTCCGAGGGACGGCGCGAGACGAAGGAGCCGCGGAAGGAGGGGATGGCGCAGAAGGAGCAGCGGCGGTCGCAGCCGGAGGCGAGCTTCACCGAGGCGACGGGGCTGGCGTCGAGCCGGCGGCGCAGCGGGGCGCGCGGGCCCGAGGCGGGCGCGAGGCCCTCGGGGAGGTCGGCGGGGGCGTCGACGGGCTCCTCGGCGGCGTCGCCGTGTCCCGGCAGGGCGACGGCCGCGGCCGCCTCCTGGCGCTCGACGGGCGAGAGCGGCAGCAGCTTGCGCCGGTCACGCGGGGTGTGGGCCTCGACACTGCCACCGTTGAGGATGGTCTGGAGGCGGTTGGAGATGTCGGCGTAGTCGTCGAAGCCCAGGACGCCGTCGGCCTCCGGGAGGGCCTCGGCGAGCTCCTTGCCGTACCGCTCGGCCATGCAGCCGACGGCGACGACGGCCTGGGTCTTGCCGTGGTCCTTCAGATCATTGGCTTCGAGCAGGGCGTCGACGGAGTCCTTCTTGGCGGCCTCGACGAATCCACAGGTGTTGACGACTGCGACGTCCGCTTCTTCGGCGTTCTCGACGAGCTCCCAGCCGTCCGCTGCCAAGCGGCCTGCGAGCTCCTCCGAGTCCACCTCGTTACGGGCGCAGCCAAGAGTGACAAGGGCGACGGTACGGCGTTCGGGCATGGACTCAAGACTACTTCGTCCCGGCCGTTCCCCCGTCGCACAGGGTTCACCTGCGCGACGGAGGTCACATCACGGCCGGGAGGGGCGGCTCATCCGGCCTCGGGGTCGCCCTTGGTGTAGGTCAGTCGCTCGACCTGGCCGGATTCGAACTTGTCTTCGACCTTCTTGCCGTTCACGTAGAGCTCGATCGCGCCCGCGTTGCCGAGGACCAGGTCGATGCGCTCGTCGTCCTGGTAGGTCTTGGACTCGCCCTTGAGGAGGAGTCCGTCGAAGAGCAGCTTGCCGTCGTGGGCCTTGGCCGAGATCCAGCTCTTGTCGTCGACGGCGGTGAGCTTGACCGTCACCTTGTCCTGCGGGACGGCGGCGATCGCGCTCTCGGTGGGCTTCGGGGCGACGGGCTTGACCGGCTTCGGCTTGGCGGCCGAGGTGGCCTTCTCCGGCGCGGGGGCGGGGCCGCCGTCGGCCGCGCTGGTCCCCTTCGGGGCCTCGTTCCCGTTGAACATCGTGAAGCCGACGAAGCCGACGACGGCGACGATGGCCGCGACCATCGCGGCGGTCCAGTTGGGCCGGCGGGGTTCGGGGCGGATGCGTTCCGCCTCGAAGAGCGGGGCGGCGGGGGTGGGCGCGGGACGGCCACCGTGCTCGGCGTCGTACTGCTCGATCAGCGCGGCCGGATCGAGCCCGACGGCGCGCGCGAGGGTACGGATGTGGCCGCGGGCGTAGACGTCGCCGCCACAGCGCGAGAAGTCGTCCTCTTCGATCGCGTGCACGATCGGAATCCGGACACGGGTGGAGGCACTGACCTCTTCGACGGTGAGACCGGCGGCGATGCGTGCCTGCTGGAGAGCGCGACCGATCGCGTCCCGGTCGTCTGCCGGGAACGTCCGGTCGTCTTCGGGGGAGTTGCCGATGGACACGAGAGCGCCTTTCGAGCGTGTAGCCACCTGCTGGACGTTCAGTCTATGGGTGGTACGAAAGGGTGGGGCAACCGGGCGGGTGCTGTTTGTACGCCATGAGGCTGGGACTTCCTTCTGTCCCACCGTCCAACTTGACGTACGGCCAGGGGAAACGGTTGCCCACCGTTCCCTTACGAGTGAGTCTCGGCCCGGTCTCGATCGGGTACGGCGACGGGGGTCGCTTTCCCGCCACGGGGGCGCGGGGCGCGTTCCCGCCACGGCGGCGGGGGCTCCCGCTCCCCGCCGACCGGGTACCCCGCTTCCCGTCCGCTACGCCCCCGACTCCCCCCGGATCACGGCCAGCACGCCGTCGAGTTCGTCGGGCTTCACCAGGACGTCGCGCGCCTTCGAGCCCTCGCTGGGCCCGACGATGCTCCGCGACTCCATGAGGTCCATCAGCCGGCCGGCCTTCGCGAAGCCGACGCGCAGTTTGCGCTGGAGCATGGAGGTGGAGCCGAACTGCGTGGAGACGACCAGCTCGGCGGCCTGGCACAGCAGGTCGAGGTCGTCGCCGATGTCCTCGTCGATCTCCTTCTTCTGCCGCTGGCCGACGGTGACGTCCTCCCGGAAGACCGGGGTCATCTGGTCCTTGCAGTGCTGCACGACGGCCGCGACCTCGGCCTCGGTGACGAACGCGCCCTGCATGCGGACGGGCTTGTTGGCACCCATCGGCAGGAAGAGGCCGTCGCCCTTGCCGATCAGCTTCTCGGCGCCGGGCTGGTCGAGGATGACCCGGCTGTCGGCGAGCGAGGAGGTGGCGAAGGCGAGCCGCGAGGGCACGTTCGCCTTGATGAGACCGGTGACGACGTCCACGGACGGCCGCTGGGTGGCGAGCACGAGGTGGATGCCGGCCGCGCGGGCCAACTGGGTGATCCGGACGATCGAGTCCTCGACGTCCCTGGGCGCGACCATCATCAGGTCGGCGAGCTCGTCGACGATGACCAGGAGGTACGGGTAGGGGTTGAGCTCGCGCTCGCTGCCCTCGGGCAGCTTGATCTTCCCGTCCCGGATGGCCTGGTTGAAGTCGTCGATGTGCCGGTAGCCGAACGCGGCCAGGTCGTCGTACCGGAGGTCCATCTCCTTCACCACCCACTGGAGCGCCTCGGCGGCCCGCTTGGGGTTGGTGATGATGGGCGTGATCAGGTGCGGGATGCCCTCGTAGGCGGTGAGTTCGACCCGCTTGGGGTCGACGAGCACCATCCGGACGTCCTCGGGCGTCGCTCTTATCATGATCGACGTGATCAGGCAGTTGATGCACGAGGACTTTCCGGAGCCCGTGGCGCCGGCGACCAGGACGTGCGGCATCTTCGCCAGGTTGGCCATCTCGTAGCCGCCCTCGACGTTCTTGCCGAGCGCGACCAGCATCGGATGGTCGTCCTCCGCCGCGGCCGCGAGCCGCAGCACGTCGCCGAGGTTGACCATCTCGCGGTCGCTGTTCGGGATCTCGATGCCGACCGCGGACTTGCCGGGGATCGGCGAGATGATCCGCACGTCCGGCGAGGCCACGGCGTACGCGATGTTCTTGGTGAGGGCCGTGATCTTCTCGACCTTCACGGCGGGGCCGAGCTCCACCTCGTACCGCGTGACCGTCGGGCCGCGGGTGAAGCCGGTGACGGCCGCGTCGACCTTGAACTCGGTGAAGACGTTGGAGAGCGCGTCCACGACGGCGTCGTTGGCGGCACTGCGGGTCTTGCCCGGCCCGCCGCGCTCCAGGAGGTCGAGCGAGGGCAGCGAGTACGTGATGTCGCCGGCGAGCTGGAGCTGCTCCGCCCGGGGCGGCAGGTCGGTCGGCTCGGGCGCCGGCTTGGTCAGATCGGGTACGCCCCCGCCGGGGCGCTGCTCACCCCCGCGCGCGGGCGGCACGGGCGCCGCCGCCTTCCCGGCCTTGTCCGCTGTCTTCCCGGCCTTCTCCGCGGCGGCCGCGGCGACGGCGGCGTCCCGCTCGGCGGTGACGTCCCTGGTCAGGTCGGCGACGATCGGCGACGGCGGCATGCCGTTCAGGACCGCGCCGTCGAGCGCGGCGGCCGCGGCCGCGGCGACGTCCACCGGGTCCATGCCCAGGTCGAAGGCGGGCGCGTCGGCGGAGCGGCGCGCGGACCGGCCGCGCCGCTCCAGCATCTCCTCCTCGGCCCGGTCCACGTCGTACGGCTCGGCGGGGCCGGAGGCGCGTCGGCGGGGACGGGTGGGGCGTGCGGGCTGCGGACCGGCGTCCCGCCACCCCTCGTCGAACCCCTCGTGTCCCTCCCGTCCCTCGTACCCCTCGGCCTCCGCCGGGTCGTACGGGAGCTCGACGATGCCGAGCCGGGCGCCGAGGGCGCGCAGCCGCTGCGGGATCGCGTTGACCGGGGTGGCGGTCACGACGAGCAGACCGAAGACCGTGAGCAGCACCAGCATCGGTACGGCGAGGACCTCGCCCATCATGAAGACGAGGGGCTGCGAGGCGGCCCAGCCGATGAGGCCGCCGGCGTCCTGCATGGCCGCGCTGCCGTCACCGCGCCCCGGCGAACCGCAGGCGATGTGGACCTGGCCGAGGACGCCGATGACGAGGGCGGAGAGGCCGATGCTGATCCGGCCGTTGGCCTCGGGCCGCTCCGGGTAGAGGATCAGCCGGACGGCGATCGCGCCCAGCAGCAGCGGCACCAGCAGGTCGAGGCGGCCGAAGGAACCGGTCACCAGCATCTCGACGAGGTCGCCGACCGGGCCGCGCAGGTTGGACCAGGTGCCGGCGGCGACGATCAGGGCGAGGCCGAGGAGCAGCAGCGCGAGCCCGTCCTTGCGGTGGGCCGGGTCGAGGCCCTTGGCGCCGCGCCCTATCCCCCGGAACATCGCACCCACCCCGTGGGCGACGCCGAGCCAGGCACCGCGCGCGAGCCGGTAGACGCCGCCGGTCGGCGACGGGGCCGGCCGGGGAGCGGCCTTCTTCGCGGGCGCCTTCCGCGCGGGAGGGCGCTTGGCGGGCGCGGCCTTCTTCGCCGGCGCCTTCTTGGCGGGCGGTTTGACGGGGGGCTTCGCGGGTGCCGCTTTCTTCGCGGCGCCCGTCGTACGACCGGCGCGCGGCTTCGCGGCGCCCGCCGTGCCCTGGGAACCCTTGCCGGACGTACGTGAAGCCATGGTGCTGAGGTTACCGGTGAAGGTACGGGCTGTCCGCCTCACCCGATCGTGTCGCCCGCGCCGGGGCGCGATGCTGACGCCCGATCACGGCGGGGCGCAGCACGGGTGACGGTATGTCAGCTCTGGGCGGGCAGCGTGGGCGCGGCGCCGGTGCCCGGCTCCAGCGCGTCCAGGGCCCGGCGCAGCCCGGTGAGCTTGCGCTCCAGGTGCGCGGCGGTGGCGACGGCCGCCGCGTCGGCGGAGTCGTCGTCGAGCTGCTTCGACAGTGCCTCGGCCTGCTCCTCGACCGCCGCGAGCCGGGCGGAGAGTTCGGCGAGCAGGCCCGCGGCCTCCTTGCCCTGACCGCCCTCGCCGCCGCCCTCCAACTGCAGCCGCAGCAGGGCGGCCTGCTCGCGCAGCTTGCAGTTCTTCATGTACAGCTCGACGAAGACGGAGACCTTGGCGCGCAGCACCCACGGGTCGAAGGGCTTGGAGATGTAGTCGACCGCGCCGGCCGCGTACCCGCGGAAGGTGTGGTGGGGGCCGTGGTTGATGGCGGTGAGGAAGATGATCGGGATGTCCCGGGTCCGCTCACGCCGCTTGATGTGCGCGGCGGTCTCGAAACCGTCCATTCCCGGCATCTGGACGTCGAGCAGGATGACCGCGAAGTCGTCCGTCAACAGCGCCTTGAGCGCTTCCTCCCCGGACGATGCCCGCACCAGCGTCTGATCGAGCGCGGAGAGAATGGCCTCCAGCGCCAGCAGATTCTCCGGCCGGTCATCGACCAGGAGGATCTTGGCCTTCTGCACCATGCCCCGTCCTCCTCGTCCCGGCAACGGCTCGCCCCGGCTCCCGGAACCGGGGGAAGCACCGGGCGCCGCCCCAGAAGACGACTCCGTAACGCCGTCCGTCCTTGTGCCGGTCATCGTAGCCGCACCCCGCCCGTCGCCACACCCTGTCACCGCGATGTCACTGTGCACGTAGCAGAAACGCGGTGGGAGACCAGAAGGTTCCCCGTATCCCGCCCCCTCACACACCCTCGGCGACGTTCCGTCAGCGGAGCCCGGGGGTCCGCGCGGAGCACCGC
>NZ_JBHJQI010000073.1:0-40826 GCF_042262805.1 Streptomyces sp. NPDC056361 | reverse complement strand
GGTCCCCGGCCGGGGCGCTCGCAACGGCTCAGACGAGGCCGGCCAGCAGTTCCGCGAACATACGCGGCCTGCTGAAGTAGCCGACGTGCGACGCGGCCAGGGTGTGGACGTCGAACGGGTTGTCCGGGGTCACCGCGTCCGCGCGACCGATCATGTAGTCCTGCACGGCCGGGGTGATGCCACGGTCCTCGGAGAGGCGGACGTAGGTGTGGGGGACGCGCCCCCATCCGTCGGCCCGGACCACGGCCCCCGGCTCCAGCACCGCATGGTTCTCGTCCGGGTCCAGGGAGTCGAGCAGCAGCCGGAATCGGTGATCGGTGGAGTCGGCCATGACGGCCGCCTTCAGCTCGGCGAACAGTGCCGGATCGCCGTGCGCACGACGCCAGTTGAGCCGTACGACACCGGGTTCGCCCACCCCCGGTACGGTGATCCGCGCTGCCGCGGCGTCCAGCAGGTTGTCGTCCACCACGTCCCACGGCTCCGTGAGCATGGCCGGGTCGCCGAGGCAGAGCGCGGAGACGTAGACCACGCGGTCGAGGAGTTCCGGAACGGCGTTGGCGACGGCGCTGATCGTCAGACCGCCGAGACTGTGGCCGACCAGCACGACCGGCCCCTCCGCGCCGATCCGTCGTACGGCATCCGTCACGAGCCGCACGTTGTCCCGCAGCGTGACGCCGCTCATCGGCGACGGCGCGGCGGCCAGCGCCGCGATGTCCTGGGGCTGCCGGTAGTAGGCGGCGGGACCCTCCGCAAGGTCCCCGTGGCCGGGCAGGTCGAGCGCGTACGAGCGGCAGCCGAGCAGGGCCAGTTCGTTCTGCAACGGCCCCCAGGCCCGGGCGTTGCTGGAGCCGCCGTGCACGAGCACGAACGTGGTGGTGCACATGGTGGAGAAGCGCATGGTGAAGAACCTCGTCATCCTGAGGCGAACGATGGACGTCGGGCCCCGGTGTCGACGACGGTCGACACCAAGGTCAGCGCGTCGACCGGGTGCGGCTCGCCTGCCAGTTGTGGATGACGGAATGCATGACGACGACGATAGCGGAGGGAGCGGGGAAGAGGGAGGGGAAATAAGGCGCGGGGCTCGGGGTCAGTCCTCGTCCTCGGGCAGGTGGAAGTAGACCGTCCCCGACTGCCAGGCGCCGTGCTCGGTCATCTCCGACTTGATCACCACGTCCTGGATCTCGGCGGGCCCCAGCTCCTCGATCGAGTCCGCCAGCCGACGCAGGAGCGCCGGAACGCTGTCGCAGCCGGGGCCGAAAGGGTTGGCCTGCGAGAAATGGCGCAGGGTCCAGTACCTCGGGGTGTCCATCGCGGGTGCTGCGGGTGCTGCGGGTGCTGCGGGTGCTGCGGGTGCTGTCGGTGCTGCGGACGCCTCGGCGACCAGCCCGAGGCGCTCCGGCAGCCCTTCCAGGAACGTACGACGAGCCGGGTCGGCCTCGGCGGTTGCCATCTCCGCCACGAGTCCGATCAGCTCCCCTCGCTGATCACCAGGGAGCGCACCGGCCATGTGGGCGACATCCTCCAGGACCTTGACGGCGTCGTCCGAATCCGCCCGCCCGTCCGCGCCGCGGTCGACGAAGCAGAGAGAACTGACCAAAGCTTCGGTCAGGACGCGAGAGAGGAGCGGGTGCGACGGCTTCATGGCGGACTCCCGGCAGACGGGTGACAGAGGACGCCCATCCCATCACGCGCCCGTCTCCCCTGGAGCGGCGGCCTCTCGCTGCCCCACGCCCACGTGACGACCACGCGGAGGTCGATCGCCGGTGGGGTCAGGGGCGGCCGGCGTGGGGCGCGTGCCAGGGGTGGGTCTCGGCGAGGAGGAGGGCGACGTCGTCGGGGTCGCCGGGGCGGCGCATGGCGTCGACGAGGCGCGAGCAGGTGGAGTCGAGGAGGGGGTCGGTGGAGTTCCAGGTGTCGAGGAGGGTGGCGAGGCGGTCGTCGATGGAGTCGTCGCGGGTTTCGACGAGGCCGTCGGTGTACAGCAGGATCTGGTCGCCCGGGTGGAGGGGGATCGTCACGGTGTGGAAGGTGACGCCGCCGACGCCGAGCGGGGCACCGGAAGGGACGGGAAGGAGCTCGGGTCTGTGCCCGGGGCGGGTGATGACGGGCGGGAGGTGACCGGCGTTGGCGATGCGGCAGTGGCCGGTGCGGGGGTCGTAGACGGCGTAGAGGCAGGTGGCGATGTAGTGCTCCAGGCCGCGGGTGAGCTGGTCGAGGTGGCGGAGGATCTCGTCGGGGGGCAGGTCGAGGGTCGCGTAGGCGCGGGCGGCGCTGCACAGCTGGCCCATGGTGGCGGCGGCGTCGATGCCGTTTCCCATGACGTCGCCGATGACGAGGGCGGTCTTGTCGTCGGCCAGCGGGATGACGTCGTACCAGTCGCCGCCCACTTCGTTGGCCGCCTGCGCCGGTTGGTAGAGGGAGGCGATCTTCAGGCCCGGGCGTTGCGGCGGGGCCGGCGGCAGGAGGCTGCGCTGGAGGGTTTCGGCGGCGGTGCGCACGTTCTGGTGCCAGCGGGCGTTGGCGATGGCGATGGCGGCTCGGCCCGCGAGTTCGCGGGCGAGCAGGACGTCGTCCGCGTCGAAGGGCTCCGGGTTGGCGACGCGCAGCAGGTCGAAGGCGCCGAGGATCTCGTCGCGCGCGATCAGGGGCACCGCGATGTACGAGTGCGCGCCGGCGCGCGCGAGGGTCGCGGCGGCCTGCGGGTCACGGGCGATGCGCAGCAGGTCCTGCTCGTCGCAGTGGGCCACGAGGACGGGCCTGCCGGTCCGTACGCACTGGGTGATCAGCCGGTCCGGGCCGTACGAGGCGATCTCGCCGACCGGGTCGGCGGCGCCGGTGACCCCGTCGGGGGTCGCGGGGGCGACGGCGAGGGCCCGGAACAGCTCCGGCCCCTCCGTGCGGGGTGCCGGCGACCGGGAGGACAACACGGTGTCCAGGATGTCGACCGCGGCCATGTCCGCCAGGTCGGGTACGGCGACGTCGACGAGTTCCCGCGCGGTCTGCTCCACCCCGAGGGTCGTCCCCACGCGGGCCGAGGCGTCCGCGATCAGCGTCAGCCGCCGCCGCGCCCGCTCGGCCTCGGCGGCCACCAGGTGCCGCTCGGTGACGTCGACGACCGAGGACGCCACCCCGACCACCCGCCCACCGGGCCCCTGGACCCGGTAGTAGGAAATGGACCAGGCGTGATCATGATCCGGGTCGGCCCTCGTACGGCTGACGACGTACTGGTCGACCAGCGGCTCACCCGTCGTCAGCACCTGCCGCAGCGCCGCCTCGACCAACTCCACCTCCTTGTGCGGGTGGATGTCGCGAGGCCTGCGGCCGATGTGCTCGGCCGCCGGCACCCCGTTGATCCGCGCCAGCGCGCCGTTGACCAGCCGGTAGCGAAGGTCGGTGTCCAGCATCGCGAACCCCACCGGTGCCTGCGACACCAGCTGCTCCGACAGCGCCAGACGCTCCTCCACCCGGTGCAGCGTCGACTGGTCCACCGCGATGCCCAGTGCGTACACGTCCCCGAGGTCGTCCAGCAGCCGCATGTTCCGGAACTCCACCGACCGCGTCGTACCGTCCCGCCGCCGCACCGGGAACACCCCCGCCCAGGTCTGCCCGGTCTCCATCACCCCCGCGAACAGCTCCAACGCCCGATGCCGGTCCTCCTCGCCCAGCAGCAACCGCGCGGCGTACTGCCCCAGCGCCTCCTCCGCCGTGTGCCCGAACGTCTCCGTGGCCTGAGGACTCCAGAACACGATCCGCCCACCCGTGTCCACCACCACCGCGGCGACATTCAGGAAATCCAGCAGACTCCCCGCCGACTGCCAGCCCGCACCCATCCCGACCTCCGCGCCACCGGAGCCGCCCCTCCCGGGCGGTGCGTCCTCACCCATCGCCTCACTCCCTCCATCCACCCCCAGCAACCACATCGCCCCTACGGGACACTCCCCTCCATGCTGCGCCCCCACCACGACCCCGAGCATCCCGAAGCAATGCACCACCGCCCCACCCGGCCGACCTACCCCTGCTCGCCCATACAGCAAGGGAACCGAACATCGCCGGATCACGCTGGCAACAGAAGGTGATGTTACGACTACTGTGTGTGTCGCATTTTGGGGTCAGATGGGAGTCTCTGGCGGCTTCCGGGGTGTGTCACAGCCGACGGCCTGATCGGTGTGACTGCTGATCGCCCACGCGCTCAGCCGTGTACGCGGCAGCGGCGGACGGCTCCTCGCCGTAATGCCGGGGTGGGCGGCGTACGTGCCTGCCCGTGCGCCCGCTGGGTCCCCGTGAGGCCCGCCTGTCGCCCGCCGTACTGCCTGGGACGTCGCCGCGTACCCCGCCCCGTCACGCGCCCCCGCCGCCCCGCGAGCACGCCCCGCACCCGGCCCGGCGGCCCCGTCTGATGTCGGTCAACGTGACGGTGGCCTCCGCCCCGCACGCGCAGCGGCAGTGCCAGCGGTCGGTGGTCTTTCCCGGGTAGGTCTCCAGCGGCTCGAAGCCGGCCGCGCGCATCTCGGCGGCGGCGGTGGCCGGGTCGGTCCTTCCGCCGGCTCGGGGGCACTTCTTGCAGCCCCGTGTGCCCGCGCGGACGAAGGAGAGGCGGGTGGTCACCTCGTTGCCGCAGGAGCAGCGGCAGTTCCAGGGGGCGGTGGCCAGGCCGGGGTACGGCTCCAGGGGCTCGAAGCCGGCGGCGCGCACTTCGGTGGCGGCGCGTTCGGCGTTCGACGGCTTGGAGCCGCAGAAGCGGCAGCGGCTGCGGCCCCCGTTCACGTTGGAGTACGTGGGGGTGCTCTCGCGACCGCACGTGGTGCAGCGGCAGTGCCAGGGGGTCTGGCTGCTGCGGTACGGCTCCAGTGGCTCGAAGCCCGCCGCCCGCATCACCTCGCCGGCCCTGGGTGCGGTCGCGGCGGCACGCTTGGCCTGTGCCTCCCTGACCCGGCAGATGCGACAGCCTTGGCCGGCGTTGCGTACGGCGTTGAAGGTGGGTCGGCCTTCGTGCCCGCACGTGGTGCAGCGTGACGGCCAGGTCGCGTTCGTACGGCCGGGGTAGGGAACGAGGGGCTCGTACCCGCGGGCGCGCATCTCGTCGGCGGCGGCCTCGGCGTCGAACAGGAATGCGGCGCGGGGCCGGTCGCCGTCCCTGGGGGAGTAGGCGCCGGGTGCGCGGCGGGACTCCTCCTCGACCATGGCCCACACCTCGCCCGCGGTCACCCGTTCGGACGAGCAGGTCTCGCTCCAGCCGTTCGGCATGACCTCCTTGGTGAGGAAGGGGCACAGCTTGTCGCCCCGCAGCCGCTCGAGGACGGCCTGCTCGACGTCGAAGGCGGCGGCTCCGGTGGTGTACTCGCGTGCCCGGTACAGCTCCCATCCGTTGCGCTCGTGCTGGAGGAGTCGGGAGGTGTAGCCCGTACAGGCGCCGATGCCGACCTTGACCGCTCCCCACTCCCGATGGGTGATCACGTACAGCTTCGCCGCCCCGGCGAGGTCGATGCCGTGCGTCGCGCACATCCGGCAGCCCTTGCCGGTCCGGACACCGGTCAGTCGCAGGTGCACCTCGTGCCCGGACGAGCAGCGACACAGCCACCGCTTGTCACTCCCGGGATACGGCTCCAGCGGCTCGAACCCCGCAGCCCGCATCTCCGCCGCACACGCCTCGGGGTCGAGCGGAGCGCTTCCCGCGCAGTGGCGGCAGCCGTACCCCCGCCCCTTCACCCCGGAGTACATCGGCCTCGACTCCTTCCCGCACGCGGTGCAGCGGCAGAGCCAGCCCACCGACGCCCCGGGGTACGGCTCCACCGGCTCGAACCCGTGCGTCCGCATCAGGGCACCGGCCTCGTCGGCGTCGACCCGCCGGGCAGCGCCCCGCCGCCTGTACCCCTCCGCGCGGCACACGGGGCACGGCTCGTACCCGCTCCGCACGCTCGACGCCTTCACCGTCACCACCTCGCCGCAGACGGTGTGGCGGCAACTCCACGGCGTCGAGGCGGAGACGTAGCCCTCCAGCGGCTCGTACCCGGCCGACCGCATCATCGCCTCCGCCTGGTCGGCGTTGGCCCTGCGCTTCTGCTCCCCGCCCGCCTTGCGGTTGCAGGCGGCGCACCCCGACGCAGCCCCCTCCTTGATCAAGTTCCGGATCGTCGAGAGGCGCCGCGTGCCGACGCCCCCGCACACGGCGCAGCGACACCGCCACGGCGTCTGACTGTTGACGTACGGCTCCAAAGGCTCGAGTCCGACCGACCGCATGTCGGCCTCGGCCCCCTCCGCCCGCTCCACCCGCCCGGACCCCTCTACCCGCCCGGACCTGTCCACCCGCCCGGACCCCTTCACCTGCCCGGACCCGTCCGCCCGCCCGGACCCCTCCGCCCGCCGGTCCCGCGTCGACGGCACGAACGCCCGGGACCGCACCTCGTGATCAGGATCGTCATAGGTCACGACCAGGCCCCCGGCCTCTCGGCGATGCTCCGTTTCCCCGTTCCCCGACGGCCGACCCTACGTGACGTTGGTGTCGGATTTCTGCCAGACGCCAGACGCCAGGCGCGAGGCCTTGGTCGGCTGACCGCATGATCTCCACGCACACGGACGAAGCCCTGCTCTTCCGCTCCCTCCGCGACTCCACGCGCCCCCTCGCCCTCGCCAACGCCTGGGACGTGGCCAGCGCCCGCGTCATCGAGGCCGCCGGGGCACCCGCGATCGCCACCACCAGCGCCGGGATCTCCTGGTCGCTCGGCCATCCGGACGGGAACGCCCTCTCTCGCGACCGGGTGGTGGATCTGTCGGCCTCGGCGACCCCGCCACCCGCCTGAAGGACACCCTGGAGCGGGCGCGCGCATACGTCGACGCCGGAGCCGACGGCGTCTTCGTCCCCGGCGTCACCGGCCACGCCACCCTCACGGAACTCGCCACGGCCATCCCCGTACCCCTCAACGTCATGGCCGTCCCCGGCGCACCGGACCTCGCGGCACTCGGCCGCCTCGGCGTCGCCCGCGTCAGCCTCGGCGCAGGCCTCGCCCAGTCCGCCTACACCGCCACCCAACGCGCCGCCCAGGCCCTCTACGCCACAGGCGACTACCACCCGCTCGCCGACGCCATCCCCTTCCCCGAGCTCAACGGAATGTTCCCCGGCACCAGCTGACCCGCGACGGCATACGCCGACGCGACCGAACCGGTCCCGGTACCGGTCCCGGGACGGGGGCCAGCGCGTTTCGCCTCTCTAGTCAAGCTTGACTAGACTGTGCGGCATGGGTGAGACGACCATTCCGATGCTCCCGTGCCGGACCCTTCGACCTGTCCTCGACTTCTACGCCGCCCTCGGCTTCGAGGTGACCTTCCAGCAGCGAAGCCCCAACCCGTACGCCGTCGTCGAACGCGGCGGCGTCCAGCTCCACTTCTTCGGGATGAAGGGATACGAGCCGACCGAGTCGTACAGCACGTGCTACATCCGCACCGATGACGTCGACGGGATGTACGAGGCCTTCCGCTCCGGACTCAAGGCGGCGTACGGAAGGGTCCCGGCCCGCGGTCTGCCCCGCATGGGGCCGGTGAAGGACACGTCGCACGGCGTACGCCAGTTCCTGATCACCGACCCCGCCGGCAACTGCCTGCGCATCGGACAGCAGACGAGCCAGGACCACCACCACCGGCCCGCACCCAGGGAAACCTTCGCCCGAGCCCTGCATCACGCGTCCCTCCTCGCGGACTCGCGGGACGACCCGACCGGGGCGGCGAAGATCCTCGACCGAGTCCTGGCCAGGGAGGACGAGCAGCCCACGCCCCCGCAGTTGCTGCGCCTCCTCGTCCTCCGTGCGGATGTCGCCGGACGCCTCGGCGACGAGGAGACCGCGACGTCCGCGCTCGCCACGGCCGCCACAATCCACCTCACTGCACAGGAGAGGGAGTCGGTCCACGACGACCTCAAGCGCCTGGAGGAGCTGCAAGGCTGAAGCCGTCTGTCGTGGAGCGCCGCGGGCCGACGTACCCCTATGCGTCAGGGGTGTCGAGGCCTGGGATTTTTCGGGGGCGACCCTACCCCTGTTTCGGGGATCCCCCGGAGGCCGCAAGGTGGTCCGCCGACCTAGCGTGCAGGTATGGCAACTTCCCGACGCATCAAGGCATTAGCGGCATGCGCGGTGGTGCTCGCCGCCACCGCGACGACGACCGCCACCGCGACCGCGACAACCGCTGCGACCGCAACTACAAATCCGACCGCAACCACCACTCCGACCACCGCCGCCCTCGCAACGAGCGCCACCCGAGCGCCGGCCATCACTCCAGCAACGACCGCCACCCGCGCAACGACCACCACCCCCGCAACGACTGCAGCCGACGCGCCGATCGGCACCCACGCTGATCCACTGGCCCGCTTCCGCACCCAGCACGTCGACTGGCACGCATGCGCCCTCGGGGCCGGCGACGAGATCGGCAAGGCGCTCGACGTCGCGGGCGCCGCCTGCGCCGACATCACCGTGCCGCTCGACTACGCGAACCCCGACGGCCGTACCCTCACCGTCGCCGTATCGCGGCTGAAGGCCACCGACACCGCTCACCGCATCGGCGCGCTGCTCCTCAACGACGGCGGGCCGGCCGGCCCCAGCCTCCACATGCCGCTGGCGAAGGCGCAGGTGATGGGAGACGTCGCCAGCCGGTACGACCTGATCGGCATGGATCCGCGCTTCGTCGGCCGGAGCACCCCACTGGACTGCGGCTGGGGAACAGGCTCCGCGCTCGTCCGTTCCGCGGGCGGCAACCGGGCGGCGTACCGGGACGAGGTCGCCCTCGCACGCGAGCTGGCCGCGCGGTGCGAGCGCACCCAGGGGGACGTGCTGCCGTACGTCACCACCCGCAACACCGCCCGCGACATGGACGTCATCCGCGGCGCCCTCGGCGAGAGGGCCCTGTCCTACCTCGGCTACTCCTACGGCAGCTACCTCGGCCAGGTGTACACGCAGCTCTTCCCCGGCCGCACCGATCGCATGGTGCTCGACGGCGTCAACACCGCGCAGCACTACAGCCAGACCCTGCTGCGCGGCGCCGAGGCGGCCAACGAGGCGGCCCTGCGCGCGTGGGCGTCCTGGGCCGCCGCGCGCCACGCCACGTACGGCCTGGGTGCCACGCGCGGCGAGGTCCTGGCGACGGTGCGACACATCCTCGACGCCGCCGCGCAGGAGCCGCTGCGGATCGGGACGACGTACCGGCTGGACGAGCACGTGCTCCCCGCCTTCTTCGTCGGCGGCCTCGGCAGCGACCTCGACCAGCGGCGCGCCGACCTGGCCGAGACCGTGAGCGTCCTGGCGCGCGCCGCCGATCGAGAGCCGGTCGAACCGTCCGAAGCCCTCACCGGGCAAATGGAGTTCCTGCTCACCGGCGCGGGCTCGGCCCCCTCCAGCCAGATGACCGCGATCATCTGCGGCGACGTGGCCGAACGACGCGGCGTCGGCACCTACTGGCGCGCGGTCGAGAAGTCCCGCGACCACTACCCCCTCGCCGGGCCGCTGGCCAACAACATCACCCCGTGCGAGTTCTGGGACCGGCCCATAGAAGCCCCGACCGTGCTCACCAACGACGTCCCGGCCCTGCTCGTCAACGCCACCGGCGACCCCCGCACGCTCTACTCCGGCGCCCAAGCCGTGCGCAAGCAGTGGCCGAGTTCCCGGCTCCTCACCGTCGAGGGCGCCCGCCAGCACGGCCTGTACGGCGAATACGGGAACGGCTGCGTCGACGATCTCGTCAACGCCTACCTGCGCACCGGACGGCTCCCCGCGCAGGATCACACCTGTCGGGGGTAGCTCCGGCGGCGTCTGCCCATCGGTGCCCATCGGTGCCCGGCGGCGCGATGCGGTGCGGTGCGTGCGCACGTGTCGCCGGGCCCACACCTACCGGGTCCGGAGCTCGGGTCGGTACGGGAACCAGGTCCCGTCCCGGGCCCGACGCCGGTACACAGCGCGAGGTCACATGGTCAGGCCGCCATGGCCGACGGCCTGCACGACCACACCGCTCACTACGCTGACGACCATGATCACGCCGCAGCCGCACCGCCTGACCCCGGAAGCCGCCCGAGCCCTTCAGGGCATGCTCCGAACCGAGATCGGGCCCGGGCTCACCGAGCGGGAGCTCGACGAGGTCGAGGCGCGCTTCGGCTTCACCTTCGCCGCCGACCACCGCGTCTTCCTCTCCGCCGGCCTCCCGCACGGCTCGTCCGAGTGGCCCGACTGGCGCGACGGTGACGCGGAGGACCTGGCCGAGCGGCTGGCATGGCCGGTGGAGGGCGTGCTCTTCGACGTGGAGCACAACAGGTTCTGGCACCCCGCTTGGCCGCCACGGCCCGCGGAGACGGCCGACGCGCTCCGCCTCGCCCGGTCGGAGCTGGCGACCGTACCGCGGCTGGTCCCACTCTTCGGGCACCGCTACCTGCCCGGCACGGCGGGGGAGTACGGGTACCCCGTCCTGTCCGTCTGGCAGACCGACATCATCCTGTACGGGAACGACCTCACCGACTACGTGCACCACGAGTTCGCCGGCCGCCGGAGCGGCCTCCCCGCCGCCCGCACGAACGTCGACTTCTGGGCGTACTTCGTCGAGGGCGGACCGGGCTTCGACGTCACGGCGCCCACCCCGTTCTCGCCGTACGCGATGAACGCCCAGGAAGCCGTCGACTGCATCCGGATGCTCGCCGTGGAACGCCTGATCGGCCGACCGCACTACCCGGACCAGCTCGTCGAGGCCGGTCTCACCGCCCTGCTCCTCGATGTCGAGACGGAGTCCCTCGTCCTCCTCGCCGGCCTCACGCGCGCCGAACACGACCAGGCCGAAGACCTGTTCGACAAGGTGCTGGCCGAACTCGGCCTGCTCCAGGACCTTCCGGCCGACAGCGCCGACGTCCCCTGGGAGGCGGCCCGCTGGGAACTCGTGCGCTGGTGGCTCCAGTTGATCGTGAACGGCAGCCTGGAGCCCGGCCCCGGCGGCGACCTGATCACGTACGAAGGGTGGGGAGCGCTGGGCCGGCCGCGGCAGCTCAGGCCGCTGGTCGACAAGACCGACGCCCACAACGGCGGGGTGGCGCTCCGACGCGGCGACAGGGAACCGCTGTCGGCCGCGATCGTCGAGGAGGTGGCGCGTCTGCTCGCCGGCCCCTGGCCGCCGCTGGACTGATCTCGCCGACGGCGACAGAGGAGACCCGGCGGCCCGTGCCCTCCGGGTCTCCGCGACCACGAACGAATTCGTGCTCATCCGACCTTCCGTTCGGTCTTGCATTAGACCTACTTCGACGTGAAGTTGCAGATTCTGTCGCATTCCATCTCTGATGGAATATTTGTCTTGTCGGCTGATACACATTGCCTTGTCGGCGTCACACCTCGGACGCCAGTACGAAATCCGGTGTGTCGAGGCTGTGTCAGGCATGGAAAGGGCGGGCTTTGCTGGATACGCGCAACTGCCTTCACCGAGCCGGACACAGACTGCTCCACCTCGCCTTGGCCCAATGCCGGGCGGCTCGTTCCACCATCGTCCTGCGCGTCCACGGCAGGCCGGGCGGGGTGTTCCACCTGCGGCAGGGCCGAGTGATCGCGGTCGAGACGCCGGGCGCCCCAGGGGTCGAGGCACTGCTCCTGCGCTCCGGACGCGTCAGCGCGGCGGACTGGGCGACGCTGTCGCCGACCGGACGGTTCATGCCGGGCTCGGAACTCGTGGCGCGAGGACACCTGGGGGCGAAGGAACTGCAGGTGGTCACGGTGATGGCCCTCAGGGACGCGGTGTTCGCCGTGGTCGCCGGGGACACCGCCGAGTGCGTCGCCGTCCCGCGGAGCGTGCCCATGGCACCCGCCTCCGGCGGGGAGGATCCGCTCGAGCTCCTGGACGAGGCGGCCCGGAAGGTCGCGGGGCTCGCGACACTGCCTCAGGCCGTTCTCCCCGACCGCGAACGGGTCATCGCCGGCCACGGTGCCGCGGGCCTCGCGGAAGGCCTGGTCCGGCACCGGAGGGAGATCCTGTTCCACGCCAACGGCAGGCGCACCGCTCGGGACATCGCCTTCGTGGTGGGCCGCGGCGTCTACCACGTCTCGGTCGAGGTCTCGCGGATGCTCGGCGAAGGCCTCCTTGAGCGAGCGGGCCGGGGCGAAGCACTCGGCACGGCGAAACCGTGGTCGGTCCCGGCGCTCGAACCACGACGCGCCGCCCACGGCCACCCGGACCCGGTGGACATCGGGGGTGATGCGGAGCTGCCGTACCGCATCCCCGGGGCCAGCGGCTTCACGAGGAAAGCTCTCGTCCCGGACGAATCCGCGACGGGTTGAAGGGGCTCCCTAAACGGAGCCGTACCCGAGCAGCGACCACAAGGCCACCGGCGCCGGGCGCTCGGGGAATCCACGAAAAGGTGCGAAGGGAAACCGAATGGACCATGAGGCATTGACCGGGGAGATGAGGGGACTCCGCGATCAGATACCCGGAATCACCGATACGGCCCTCGCCGCCGTCGACGGAATCCTCATCGCGGCCGACACGGAAGACGGCATCGAACCCAACGGCCTCGCCGCCCTCGCCGCCGCCAGCCTCGGCCTCGCACGCCGCACCACCGGCGCGACCGGCCGCGGCACCCTGCGCCGCACCGTGGCCTACGGAAGCACCGGCTGCGCCGCCGTCTACGCCGTGGCCGACACCGCGCTGATGGTCGTCCTGGGCGACGAGGGGATGGACCTCGAACAACTCCACCTCGAAACCCAGCCGGTCCTGAAGCGCGTGGAAGCCATCCTCTCCGGAAGGAAGTGACGACGATGGTGACAAAACCCGTCACGCAGGGATTCTCCGACGCCATCCAGGGACTCGTGAAGGAGCTACGAGTCGAAGCCCCCGACTGCGTCGCCGCCGGCGTCGTCGACATGGGAACCGGCATGCTCCTCTCCTACGAGACCGTCGACAGCCACCCCCCGGAGGTCCTCGACCTCCTCGCCGGCGCCACCCTCGACCTGTTCCAGGGCCGCACCGTGGTCCTCATCGAAGACGTGTTCAAAGAGCGCCGCGGCATCGAGAACAACCAGCACTACTTCCAGGAAATCCTCGTCAACAGCGCCAACCTCACCCATCTGTTCATCCGCATGACCGAAAGCCAGGACGTCGTCGCGGTCGTCGTCTGCCGCAAGTCGGTCAACGTGGGCATGCTCTTCGCCCAAGCCCGCCGCGTCGTCAAGGCCTACGGCCTCTGACCGACCAACCCGGTCCCCCCCACGTCCACACATCCACACATCCACACATCCACGCAGTGCGCGCTGTCGACCTCCGTCGGCGGCGCGCGCGGCCGCGTCCGGCGGCCCTGAGAACCTTCGTCCTGTCGCACCGGCCCCGGCTGCCCACAGCCGGTGAGGTCGGGCCGGTCTGGCCGGTTGGGCCGGTCGGCCCGCGGCCCCAGTGACCCTCATGGCCGATACTGCCCCCATGGGGGATCACGACACCGTCCGGGAACGTCTCCGCGCCGCAGTGCGCGCCGACGACCCGTGGACCGCACTGCACACACTGCAAGCACTGCTCGCACCGCATACACCGCCCACACCGCACGCAACACACGCAACACACGCAACACACGCACCGCACGCACCCCGCAACGACCCGTCCGAGCGTCTCGCAGAGGCGGTCGAGGAGCTGTACCGATCGGACCCCGACAGATCCGCCTCCCGCCGCTACCTCACCTGGCTCCTCCGAAGCCTCGGCGAGCCCGGCGACGCAGTGCTCCTGCGCCTCCTCGCCGACCGCACACTCGGCCCCGACGACCGCCAGGACCTACTGAGCACCGCTGTGACGCGCGGCCTGCGCCTGCCCGCCGAGCTGCTCCGCACGTACCTGTCGGATGCCCCGGGCTCCGACGGACGCGGCGGCGCGCGCTCCGGCGACGCGCCCACCCCCGAACTCGTCGACGCCATGGGCCTCTCCGGCGACCCGTCCTTCGCGCCCCGCCTCGGCGCCCTCCTCGGCGACCCCTCCGCCCCGCGCGGCCGTGCCGCACTCGCCCTGGGACGCCTCGGCGCACGCGACTGGACCGAGCCGATCGCCACACGACTGCACGAGGTGACCGGCCTCGACCGCACCGCCTTCGCCGTCGCGCTGGAGCTGATGGGCGACCCCGCCGCCGTACCGCACCTCCTGCGATGGCTCGCCGAGAGCGGCGAACAGCGCGTGTACGACGTCCACCACGCGCTCGTCCACCTCACCGGACACGACCCCCTCCTCCCGGAACTCGCCAGAGGCGAGGCGTACGCGGCAGCCGTCCGCGCCGCCTGGTCGGACGGCCGCCCCGAGCCCAGGCCCGCAGCGGTACGGGACCTCGTCATCGAGTCCGGCACCCAGGCCCGCTTCTCCGTCGACGGGGGAGCCGGCCGGATCCGCGTCGCCTTCGACCCGCCGTCCCCCGGCTCCTCCTGGCCCCGCTGGGACCGCTCCCTGACCATCGACCGCCGGCCGCTGTACCGGGTCGGCTCGCCCTGCGACACCTGCGAGCTCGCCCTGTCACTCCTCGGCTGGCCGGACGACACCACTCCCCGCCTCGCAGCCCGCATGCGCGAGCACCTGACCGACCTCCACCGGCTCGACGCCCCCCTGCTCGCCGAATGGATCCCCGTACTCGCCGAACTGGAGACCGGCCACTACCGCGCCCTCCTCCTCGACCTCCCCCTGGAACGCGTAACCGATCCCGCCCAGTCCTGGTGGTACCGCCGCACGGCGGCCCGCCCGGACGAAGACGCCGACGACACCGCCCCTGCCGAAGCCGCCGACGACCACCCCGGGCACTACTGGCCCGGCGTCACACACTTCCAACTCACCGCGCCCGTCCCCGGCGGCCGTATCCCCCTCACATTCGGCGCCCTCCTGCCCTCCCAGCCGCCGGAGTCACTCGACCCCGCAACCATCACCCGCCACACCTCCGCCATCACGACGGGCGCCCGCCCCGCCGCCGTGGTCCTCGGCTGGATCGACGACCGCTACGTAGAGGCCCAACACGAGGAGCGATGGCTCATCGGCGCGATCCTGGACGGCCACCACCGCCTCACCGCATACGCGGCCGCCGGCATCCCGGCCCGAGTCCTCCTACTCGCCCGCGTGGACGGCGGCTGCGGCGCGGACGGCGGCCTGGAGGGACTCGCGGAACTGACCACGGCGTACGGCTGCCGAGACTGACGCCGCTGCCGCTGCCGCTGCCGCTGCCGCTGCCGCTGCCGCTGCCGCTGCCGCAGGCGAACGGGCGACCCCCGTGCTCACTGGGAGTCCGCCCGCTCGCCGCTTCCCTCAGCCCCCGGCGCAGGGCCCCCGACCGCCGCGCCGCCCTCGATCCCCCTACCCCCAGAGGCTGTCTGCGTCAGGGGCGGAGACCGCCGCCACCGCCCGGCCCCATCTCCCCGCCGGAGATGTTCACGGAGTAGGGAATGTTGCCCCCGCCGCCGTTCGCCCACAACCCGTTGCCGACACAGCCGACCGGTCGCCCCATGTGCATCTGGATCGCGACGGCGTCCGGGCAGTGACTTGTGCTCGACGCCACCCAACGGCGCAGGTCACCGCAGCACTCGGGTGATCTGCAGAGGATCCGACGCCGGACCGGCCCAAGGCGGGGCCGTCGCATGCGGTCCCGCGATCCGTCCCACGAAATCCGTACGTACGATCCAGACGCCGCTGCCGCACGGGACCTCGTCCCACCGATCTCGGACTGCGTCCACGTCGGTTGTCTCGCGACCCTCAGAACACCTTCCCGATCTTCAACGCGCGTGCTCTCTCTCCCGAGTTCTCCGGGCGGATCCGCTCGGCCAGGCACTGCCGGTGGGTGATGACCGTGTGGCTCCCCGGCCCGTCATTGCTCCGCGAGTCGAGTACCAGGGCGTCTCCGCCTGGACTCAACGTGGCAAGCTCACCGCAGAAGTCGCAGCTCCGCTGCATCGACTCAAGATCGGCAGGACGAATGCTGAGCCGCACCGATACGGGCGGATGCCAGCGGTTGATGTGCTCGATCACAGCGTCGACCTGCGAGCCGACGGGTGGGAAGAGCGCGAGCACCTCCTCGTAGCTGCTCGTGGGCCCGGAGAACTGCTGGATCATGTCGATCGAAGCCGACAGGCCGGCATGCTCGGCCCCGGCGATCTCGACGATCACTCCCCACGGGTGATGGCTGCGAACCCTGGCCTGCACCCTCTGGCCGGGCATGAGCGCCAGGCTCTCTGTCTCGAACCTCGTCACCGAACCGTTCCCCGCCCTTCAGCCCAGCAGGTCGCACCTCGCTGGCCTCATGCGCCGCGCGCGTGGGCCGCGCCGGATCCGGCGATTGTCCAACACAGCCGTTCGGGCTGCGGTCCCGGTTGCGCCCTGAGGCCGCTGACGGGACGAGGCGACCCCAGGGGTCGGCTGCCCGACAGTGAGTGCGGTCGGGCAGCATGGGGCGATGCATGCTGATCAGCCAGTGCCTCGCGAGGTGAAGGTCATCGATTCGGCCTCGCTCGTCAGGTTGGAGCAGCGGGCTTACGAGCTGAGCCTGAACCAGCGGTTGGACCCGGGGTGGGTGCGGGCGAACGTGGCCCCGGACGGAGCTCACTATCTGTGGCCGGCTGTGTGGAACAGCCTGCCGCACCGTCCGGACGTTCCCCGGCAGGTGCGGTGCGAGCTGTTGATCACGCTGCGCGCGGGGGACCGTGTGATGAGCCTGCTGGATGTGCTGCCCGACGACTTCACGCCGCTGCCGAGGCTGACCTCGCGTCAAAAGGGCATGGAAGTAAGCCAGTTGCTCGACAGCGTGCCATCGGTGAGGGAATGGCTGCTGCGTGAGGGCGAGGGCGAGGGCGAGGGCGAGGCTGGAGCGCTGCCGGCTGGTGGCTGTGTTCAGCAGCCCGCTGAGCCGCGCGATGCGGACGGCCGAGCTGGCGGGGCTGAGTGGTGACACGCGATGCTCGAACCCACCCACACCCCGCGCGCGGCCCCGGCCGACAGCGTGCCAGGGCCCCTTCGAGCCCCCGGCGTGGGCGCCCGTAGGCTCGCAGCCGGCGATGACAGGAGATCGGCATGTGGAAGAGGGCCCTCGACCGGGCAGGGGTGAGGGAGCCGCGGCTGAGGCGGGAGTACACGGAGCAGCGGCGGGCGGTGCGGAGGTACAGGACGGCGGAGTACGCGGCAGCGCGGCTGCTGCTTCCCGCTGAGGTGCTGCCGCATGTCGTGGCTGCGGTGGCGTTCATGCACGACACCGACGACCGGATCGACCGTGGGGAGCCGGAGGAGCGGGCTGCCGCGCTGGGGGAGTGGGCGGCGCTCGTCGGGAAGGCCTTCGCGGAGGGTGACTCCGGGCTGTCCGTGCTGCGTTGCCTGGTGCGCACGGCCGAGCGGAACCCGGATGTGCGCGGTTACGTGGACGAGTTCCTGCGTGGCTGCGAGCGCGAGGTCGCGTGGCGGACGATCGCGGACGACGAGGAGTTGGAGCAGTACGTACGGGAGTACTGCCTGCCCGCGTTGATGCTCACGGCCTGCCTCGTCGCGCCCGCGGACGCGTCGGCGAGGGCGGAGTTCGAGGACGGGTGCCATCGGCTCATGCGGGCCATGCAGCGCATCGACTTCCTTGAGGATCTGCCCGAGGACGTCCGGGCAGGCCGGTCCGGTGTCCCCGTCGACGCGGTGGAACGCCACGGCGCGGACCTCACCCAGCCCGGCGATGCGCTGGGAAGTCTCGTCGAGGAACAGGCAGGCCGGGCCGCCGCGGACCTGGCGGCGGCTGCGCCGCTCGCGGGCGTGGTGGCCCCCTTGTACCAGCCCTTCATGCGGGCACTGGTGGGTGTACAGCGCCTCCGGCTCGACGCCGTGCGTCGCGCGGGTGCGTCCTTGGCGACGCGGTCGTCCGGACCTTCAGCGCCGGCGGCCGCCGTACTGCTGCTGAGAGAGACGGTGGCGGCACGGGCGCGACGGGCTCCGCGGGGCGCTCGCTAGGGGGTGTCTAGATGATCGATTCCAAGGGGTCTGCCTCTTGTCGATGAATCCAGCATGTCTGTCGTGGAACCCAACCGCCGCTGGCTGACCCCGTGCCGGAGCAGCGCGGCAGGCCTCGCGGAGGCCATGGCCTCGGAGGATGACGGTGGCTTCCCCCACGTGGGGGAAGCCACCGTCCCGCTGTCGCTCCACAGGGCCCTCTGAGTCCGTCGCGCAGGGTGATGACGTCTGTTTGGCGGCGCGTGACGATGTGTGGCATGGGCATTCAAACGAGCGACTCGACGGTCATCTCCGCAGCGGCACCGCCCCGCTGGGCTGTTTGCGCCGCGCATCTGACGACATGGGTGGTCCTGCCGAGCGGACTGTGGCGCATTGCCCTGGTGCTCGGATATCCGGCCGGATACACCGACATTGGCTTCGAGGACTTCCAGACGATCGGCGCGAAGGCATGGATGCTGACACTCAGCGTGGTCTGCGAGCTCGCAGCCTTCCTCACGATCGGTCTGGTACGGCCGTGGGGTGAGGTCGTGCCCCACTGGATACCGCTGATCGGAGGGCGAAGAGTCCGCCCCATGGCCGCCGTGGTCCCTGCCGCCCTAGGCGCGGCGGCCCTGACCGCGCTCTGGGCCTTCACACCCTGGTGGTGGAACTTTCCGCACGACGACATGACGCCCACCGGGAGCCTCGTGGTCGGCATCCTCTACCTACCGCTGTTCCTCTGGGGCCCTCTCCTCGCCGCCGTCACCATCTCCTACCACCGCCGCCATCGCACCCCGCGCCGCTGAGCAGAGATCGCCGGGTGAGCGCCCGCCCAGCGGTAATTCGGTGACAGACGGCCCGGTTCCGAATGACGCGGGCGATGACACCGTCGGGTGTGCGCCCTCGATGCTGTTCGAGGTCGACTTGGCCCTTGAAGGTCTCGTTGACCGACGCTATGACCTGCCGCAAGGGCTTGAACATCGGTGCGCCGGGCCGTTCTGGCTCGCCCTTGCGGGCCGGCCGCAGCAGCCGGACGCCCTGCTCGGCCGACAGATGCTCGAAGTCGCGGCCGAAGTAGTTCTTGTCGCCGATCAGCGTCTGGCCGGGCCGGCCGGCGACGAGGCCCGGTTCGGCAACGGGCCCGCTGGCCGACGCGCCACCGCACCGACGCGCCACCACGCCGATACGTAACCGCCCCACCGCCCCACCGCGCCGAAGCGTAACCGCCCACCACGCCGACGGCGTCAACCGTCTGTTTTCGTCCACAGGGGCGTCATTCGGCCAACATCCTGATGATCTCGGCCCTCCGGACAACCCGGCATCGCGTCTCCTCCTCTCACCGCACGGGCGCAGCGAGTGCCTCCCACCGCACCGGTCGGACGAATCTCCCGACCCGTCGGGTCGGGCCGCCCGCTGTCCGCTTCCTTGTCACAGCACCCGGAGAACGAGGGAACGATGACCACCACGCGTACCACCCGGCTGCGGCGTCCGCTGCTCGCCGGTACCACGGCCGTCGCCGCCATGGCCGTGACGGTCGGCTTCATGGCCGCCACGCCGGAGCAGGCGAAGGCCGCGGCGAGCCCCAAGCTGAGTCTCATCGCGGCGACCGACTCCGTCACGCTCACCTCCTGGAAGGAGGAGCCGGGTGTGTACCTCGACCTGGGTACGTACCTGACGGCGGAGGGGACGCCCCTTGAGTTCAAGGTGACCCGGAAGTCGTACAAGGACCCGGTGACGATCACGCAGACCGTGTACGAGGGCGGCAAGGCCAAGGCGAAGTCGCTGCCCGTGGGCACCGTGAAGGACTTCTCCGGGCTTCCCGGCTTTGCGGAGATCACCATCACCGACAAGGACGGCAAGAAGGTCGTCAGCCGGGCGGAGAGCTTCTGCCCGAACAACGCCAGCGGCCGGGTCCGGCCCGACGCGCCCTCCACCTCGAAGTATCCGGAGAGCTGCCCCACCAACCCGTTCACCCTCGGCTCCGTCTGGGGCGTCGAGAAGGGGTGGGCCGCCAACACCTACGGCGGTTCCTACACCCAGCCGGTGAAGCTCGCCGCAGGCGCGTACACGGCCAAGATCGGGGTCGCCAAGAAGTACCGGGACCTCCTCGGGATCGCAGACAAGCCCGCGACCGTGAAGCTCACCGTGCAGGAGCGCAGCTGGGAGGAGGGCCGCGGCGCCGAGGGCGCCCGATCGGCCGCCGCCGGCGCGCACGCCGGGCACGGCGGCGCGCACCAGGCCCCGGCCGGCCACGCCGGGCACGGGCCGGGGCACGCTCCGACTCCGGCCCAGGCCGCCGCGCCGGACACGAGCGGCGCGGGTCCCTCGTACAACGTCGGTCACGGCCCGCTGAAGGCCGCACCGCCGGCGGTGTCGTGGGCGGTGAAGAAGCAGCAGGCCGCGCGCGCCGACATGCAGGCCGCTGACACCGCCGGACAGACCGACGGCTCGCGGCAGGCACCCGCCCTCACCCCGCAGACCAAGCGCCCCACCGGGACCCCGTCCGTCCCGAACGTCCCCAAGCCCGACCTGCGGTCGCTGCCGGCCTACGGCATCACCATCAGTGACGGCGGCCAGAACGTCCCCGGCAAGGACTACCTCGCCTTCAGCGCCAACGTGTGGAACGCCGGCCCGGCCCAGCTCGTCGTCGACGGCTTCCGCTCGCCCGGCAAGGACAAGATGGACGCCTACCAGTACTTCTACGACGCCAACGGCAAGCAGGTCGGCTACACCCCGACCGGCACCATGGAATGGGACCCGCGCCCCGGCCACGTGCACTGGCACTTCACCGACTTCGCCAGCTACCGGCTCCTCAAGGCCGACCAGAAGGAAGCGGTCCGCAGCGGCAAGGAGGCCTTCTGCCTGGCCAACACCGACGCCGTCGACTACACGGTGAAGAACGCCAACTGGCACCCCTTCAACACCGACCTGTCCACGGCCTGCGGCCAGGAGAACTCCATCTCCGTCCGTGAGGTCCTCGACGTCGGCTCCGGCGACACCTACACCCAGGACCTCCCGGGCCAGTCCTTCGACATCACCGACCTCCCCAACGGCACCTACTACATCCAGGTCCTCGCCAACCCCGCCAAGCGCCTCAAGGAAACCAACCTCGACAACAACAGCGCCCTCCGCAAGGTCGTCCTCGGCGGCACCCCCGGCGCGCGCACCGTCACCGTTCCCGCGCACGACCTCGTGAACGCCAACTGATCACAGAGCAGTCACCACCCACGCCCGACGAGCCTCCTGAGCCGACCGCGGCGCGGCGTGAGTAGTTCCGAAAGTGGCCGGGCCGGCCGCGTGATGTGATGCCGGCCCGGCCACGCGTGCGCCGACTGCCGACTGCCGACTGCCGACTGCCGACTGCCGACTGCCGACTGCCGACTGCCGACTGCCGACTGCCGGGGGTGGGTCACGTACGGAACGGTCATGGGTGGGCAGCGGCAAGAGAGTGACAAACACCAGGTCATCGAGGTGAGGACGATTCCCAACGGGGCACTGGAGAGCATCGTTTCTGCGCTCGCCGGACCCCCGCGATCGGCTGTCCGGCATTGGAGTGAGACGCCGTATCTCGTGCCACCGTGCGGCGTTTGACCGCGCGACGAGCACTTCCTGGCACGTCATTCGGAGATATCGAGGAGTAGCTATGCGTTCTCTGGCCGCGTCTGTCCTGGCCGTTGGCATCCTGCTGGGTGGCGCCGGTGCCGCGCTCGCCCACGACGGCGTCGGAATCGGGGGCTTCTCCGAGGGTGGCGCCGGCTTCACGTCGCACTGTTCGGTGAGCGGCGTGCCCTCCGTGTACGGCACCATCTTCACCGGTTCCTGCTCGGACAGCGGCTGGGAAGAGGGCGCGGAGCTCACCTACCTCGGCGCCCACTGACCTGCGACCACGCCAGGCAGCAGTAACCGTTTGACCGTTTGACAGCTCGACCGCTTCTTCGTTCGGAAGCCCCGCGTGTACGTGCCTTCCGTGTACGGCCCGCGGCAACGGCCCGCCCTCGCACCCGAGAGCGGGCCTGTTTGTTCGGCTCCTGCGGCCCTCGCTCCGGTGCTTCGGCGCTGCGGTACGAGTTCCCCCGCGCAGGATGACCGCTGACCGGGACGACCCCTGACTGTGTCGCGGAAGGCGATCGGGTGCCGTTCGACCTACGGTGACACCATGAGCGACCCGGAGAAGAACAAGGCCACGGCCAAGGCGTTCTACGACCTGATGTTCAACGAATGCCGCCCCGCCGAGGCCATCGACCGATACGCCGGCGACACGTACATCCAGCACAATCCGCATGTCGGCGACGGCAAGCAGGCGTTCATCGACTACTTCGAGCGCATGGCCGCCGAGTACCCGGGCAAGCGCGTCGAATTCAAGCGCGCCTTCGCCGAGGCCGACCACGTCGTACTGCACTGCCTCCAGGTCTGGCCCGACGAGGAGTACGCGGGCATCGACATCTTCCGTTTCGACGCAGACGGCAGGATCGTCGAGCACTGGGACGTCCTCCAGGTCATCCCGCCCACGTCCAAGAACGACAACACCATGTTCTGAGCGGATGCGGGCACCCGCGCCCGCGCCCGCACCCGCGCAACGCTCGGGCGACGGCCGCGCCCTATGATCTTGGCGGTCATCGACACGGGGGTGGGCGCATGGACGGCTGGCGTTCGAGGGACAGGTGGTCGCTCGACGAGAAGAACTGGTCGCGACGATGGTGGATTCCGCTGGGGCTCGTCGTCCTGGCGGCCGCGACCTGGGGCGTTCTCGGGTTCGTCGAAGGCGGCTGCAAGCGTGGGCCCAGGGGCGGCTGCGTCGCCGCCGACGGCTACGGGGTGCAGGGCTGGGTGCTGTTCCTCGCCGCCATGCCCACGCTGTTCGTCGTCGGCACCGGCCTGACCGCCGACCGATGGCCCCCCGCACTCGGCATCGTCGCCGGCGGCACGGCCTGCGGGCTCTACACGCTGGCCCAGGGCCAGACGGTCTCCCACCTCATCCTGGCTGCCGTCCTTTTCGCCCTGGCCGTCACGGCGCCGGCCCTGTCCTGGCGCCGCCGAAGGGCAGCGCAAGCAGCATGAGCGACGTACCCGCATAAGTGCCGTACCTGCATAAGCGACGTCCCCGCATGAGCAACGTACTCGCATGAGCGATGCACCCGCTCGCCGCCGATGATCCGGCTCCGAATGGAGGAAGCAGCCTCTCCTATGGTGGGGACATGAGTTCGGGTGTGGGTGTCGGTGTGGGTGTCGGTGGGGACGTGGGCGTGGGTGCGGGTGGTGAGCAGCGGCCGGAGCTGAGTCCGGCGTTGAGCGGGGACGAGCTGGCCCGCTGGTACTGGACGCTGGCCGAGCTGACCGTGCTTGCCCGGGAGCTGGGGGTGCCGCGCGCCGGCGGCAAGGCCGCGCTCACCGAGCGGCTGCGGGCCGCCTTGAACGGCGATGTCCCACCGCCGCCACCGCCCCGGGCGCGCCCCGCCGGGCGCCGGCTCGCCGCGCCCGTGAACGGCTCCACCGTGATCCCCCAGGGCCAGCGATGCAGCCAGGTGCTCCGCGAGTACTTCCGCCGCGAGATCGGCCCCGCCTTCCACTTCGACGCCTACATGAGGACGTTCGTGGCCGAAGGCGCCGGACGCACGCTGGGTGACGCCGTCGCCCATTGGCACGAGACGCGCCAGGCCGCCGCCCAGCCGCAGGAGATCGGCTCCCAGTTCGAACTCAACCGCTTCCTCCGCGACTGGAATGCTCAGCATCCGACCGGCAGCCGCACCGAAGCGCTCGCGGCTTGGCGCGCTCACCGTGACCGGCCGCGTGACCGGCCGCGCGACGGCTCGGCCGCGGGGTGAGCGGCCGGAGACTACGTGCGGGCGCCGAGGCGTCGACGCCGCTGTCCTGCTCGGCCTGAAGGAAGGGAGGGGGCGGGGCGCGATGCGCCCCGCCCGCCTCGGCGGTCTTTACGCTGCGGGCTCGATGTCGAGTTCGGTGAGCAGGCCGCGGATGCGCCGCTCGATCTCGTCGCGGATCGGGCGGACGGCCGCGACGCCCTGTCCGGCCGGGCCTTCCGGCTGCCAGTCCAGCTGCCAGTCCAGGTACCGCTTGCCGGGGATGTAGGGGCAGGCGTCGCCGCAGCCCATGGTGATCACCACGTCCGATGCCCGTACGGCCTCCGTGGTGAGGACCGTCGGAGTCTCGGCCGAGATGTCGATGCCGGCCTTGCGCATGGCTTCCACCGCGGCCGGGCTTGCCGTGCTTGCGGGGGCGGAGCCGGCGGAGCGAACCTGGATCCGGTCTGCGCCGAGGTGGGTGAGGAATGCGGCGGCCATCTGCGAGCGGTCGGCGTTGTGCACGCAGACGAACAGCACGGAGGGAAGGGCGGAGGCGTTCATCGGGCCGGGGCGGTTTCTTCCGTGGAGTGGGTGGCAGCTGCAGGGTGCTGCCTGCCGTCGGGGACGGGAACCTTGTTCTCGCCCGCGGCCGCCGGGCGGCCGAAGCAGACGGAGACCAGGCCGAGACCTGCGGCGACATCGCGCAGGGTGGGCGCCTCGCCGGTGCGGCGGCCGGTGAACCAGGCGGCCAGGGTGACCGCCGGGTTGAAGTGCGCCCCCGACACGGGGCCGCGCAAGGCGATCAGCACGCCGAGGCCGAAGACGGTGGCCAGGGAGTCGGTCAGCGACTGCGTCCCGACGTCCTGGGTCAGTTCGGTGGCCTGGATTCCGGACCCGACGACCACCGCGACCACCGCGGCCAACGCGACCACCGCGGCCGTGCCCAGCGCCTCGACCGTCGTCCGGCGCACCAGCGACGCGGGAGTGCTCACGCGGGTGCCTTTGGTGGAGGTGCTGCGGGAGATGAAGGCCTGGGCTGCTCGCGAGGCGGGTTCACCACCAAGCTTCACCTGAGCGCGGACGCCCGCTGCCACCTGCTCTCTTTGATCGTCACCCCAGACCAGTGGGCGGACTGCACCCAGTTCAAGCCGGTGCTGGAGAAGATCCGCGTCCCGAAGTCCGGCCCGGGCAGGCCACGCAAGACGCCGGACAGCGTCGCGGCCGACAAGGCCTACAGCAACGGCCCCTGCCGCGAGTACCTGCGGCGCCGGGGCATCCGGCACACGATCCCGGACAAGTCGTAGACGGCGGACTCCGCGTACGGAAGGAGCCTCGAAGGCTCCGGTTCCAAATCGATTGCCCTCGGTACCCGGCACGGTGTGGCATGTGGGCATGAGCAGAATGGCGCAGGTCATCGTGTTGGCGCGATACGAGGATGAGGTGATGGAGCCGCTGACGCGGCCGGACGAGGCCCGCACCTGGCATGGCTGCTTCGTGCAGATCCCCTGGTTCGTAGGGGGCTGGCACATCGAGTTCGCGCGGTGGAACGGGCGCCGCGGCGTGATCGAGGATCTGGAGTCCCTGCCGTGGAAGGAGCCCGCCTGCGTGCAGGTCATGCTGCACGACGAGGACGACGACGTGTTCGGTCTGTGGATGTTCCGCGGCGGGGTCCTGGTCGAGGTGGGCATCCCCGGCACCCAGCGGGTGCACATCGCTGCCCCGCCGGGGGACGTGGACCCCGGCTTCCTGGTCCGGACCGGCATGGGCAGGGGAGAGGACCGGCACTCGCCAGAGCACGTACAAGACCCGCGGTCGTGCTGGTGACCCGGCGCAGACCGGGGCCGGACCGACCGGTACTGAAGTCGCCGTTGCCGGTCCTGCCCGGGGCCGGACCGGTGTGATCTGGCTCCGAACATGATCGGCCGGACACGTCTTAGTCCGGCCTCCCGCAGCACCTTCAGGTGGTGGGAGACCATCGGCTGGGAGACGTCGAAGGGGCTGAGAGGTCGTACACGCACGCCTCGCCGCCCTCGTGGGAGGCGATCAGCGGCGGCGGAGGCAGCAGGGCAGCAGCAGCCGGATCGGGTTCGACAGAGCCTTGCAACCTGGGCCTGCAATCGGTACCCGGGCTTGTGATCGGTACCTGGGTACAGGTTTACCGTCGGAGGTGTCCCCACCAGCGGACGCGTCGACGGGAGTGAGCCCGATGAGTGATCTTGCGTGGGTGCCGCAGTCCTGCATCCTGCCCACCGAGAAGCAACCCCTGCGGGTTGCCGAGTGGGACGCGCTGCTTTCCGAGCGGCTGACCTCAGGATCCCGGCCGCAGCCGCTTCACCTGCGCCTCGACCTGGCAGGCGGAGAGGGCGCCGAGGAGCAGGTCCGCGACCTGGTGGAGCGCGAGAGCGGCTGTTGCTCGTTCTTCACCTTCACCCTCACCGTCGGCGGGGATCTGCTCCATCTGGACATCTCGGTGGACCCGGCACACGAGGCGGTCCTGGACGCCCTCGCGGCACGAGCCGTCCCCGACTCCGACGGAGGCCGACGGTGAGCACGGGCCTGCGCAGTGGACAGGTCGCCGAGGCGGCCGGGGTGAACGTCCAGACCCTGCGCTACTACGAGCGGCGCGGCCTGCTGGCCGCCCCGGCACGCACCAACGGCGGCCACCGCCTCTACGGCGAGGAAGCGGTGACCGTACTACGGGTGATCAAGGCCGCCCAGCGGCTCGGTTTCACGCTGGAGGATGTCGCCGAGCTCCTGGAGACCGGCCGCCACCGGCACGGCCGCCCCGTCGCCGGGCTTCAGGACCGCGCGGCAGCAAAGCTTGCCGAGGTCGACGCGAAGATCACCGACCTGACCGCCATCCGCACCGCCCTGGCCGCCGCCTGGGAGGCCGGCTGCGACGACCTGACCGTCTGCGCCTCCACCACGTGCTGCCCGATCCCCTTCACCGACCTCGCCGAGGAGCACCGCCACGCCGGGCCCTGCGGCTGACCGCCGTCCGGGGCGCGCCCCGGAGGTGCTCGGGAGGGGAGCATGGCAGCGCTGGCGTGTGTGGCGCCCTGCGCGCTGCCCGTCCTGATCACCTCCGGGACCGTCGTTGTCGTTGTCGTTGTCGGGGTGGTGGTGGGCTGGCTGCCCCCCGCCGTGGTTCTGGCCGTGGCCGCCGCCGGAACCTGGTGGTACGGCCGGCGCGGCCACTCCCACTCCCACTCCCACTCCTGCTCCTGCGCACAGAAGAGCACAGGTCAGAGCGGGTGCGGCTGCCGGACACCGGCCGACCCGCTGAAGATCGGCGGTGCGGGCCGCCGGTAGGGTCAGCCTCTATGACCGTCGCTCGTTCCCTCGCCCTGTTCGTCGTCGCCGCCCTCTTCGAGATCGGCGGCGCCTGGCTGGTGTGGCAGGGCATCCGCGAGCACAAGGGATGGATCTGGATCGGCGCCGGCGTCATCGCCCTCGGCCTCTACGGGGTGGTGGCCACCCTCCAGTCCGACGCCGACTTCGGGCGCATCCTCGCCGCGTACGGCGGGATCTTCGTCGCCGGATCGATCGCCTGGGGCATCGTCGCCGACGGCTACCGCCCCGATCGCTACGACGTCATCGGTGCCCTCGTGTGCCTCGCGGGGATGTCCGTGATCATGTACGCGCCCCGCAGCCACTGACCTTCTCGCCGTCGACCGCGCCCGCATCACACAGCGGCCGCAGGCCGCCGGGCAGGTCCGGCAGGCCCGGCAGGTCTGGCAGTAAGCAGGCGTACCGGCCCGACATGTTGATGTGGTGCCGCACGAACGGTGCGGGCGGGCCATGTCCCCGTCCCGCCGAGGTACGAGTGCACTACGGAAACCTCCCCCGAAGGCCGGAGGTAGAGGTGCCAGACGACACAGCCCTGTTGATCCCGCAGGAATCGCACGAGGAAGGAGCCGGCCTCGACCGGACTGGGTAGAGGATCCGAGTCGCCTTGGAATGCGACGAAGTCGTCGTGCCGGAGGTTCGGCGTCCCCTGTTGGCCGTGTCCGTGCCGGGGAACTGTTCCTGTCGTTTGCTCGTCGGACGAAGTGAAGGTGGCGGTGGGGCCACCAGGTTGGGGGCGGCTGTGGACCCGGTGTCGGTGGGCCTGCTCATGGCGCTGGCTGGTGGGGCCGGTGGGGAACTGGGGCGGCAGACGTGGACGGGGCTGGGTGCTCTGGTACGTCGTCCTTTCGGGCGTGGCGGTGGTGGAGACGGTGCTGCGGCTCGGGAAGTCGGTTCCGGTGAAGCGGAGTTGGAAGCATTGGTGCAGGCTCCGGACGACGAGGGGCGGGCGCACGCGTTGAGTACGGCCCTGGCGGTCCGTGCCGACCGGGACACGGATTTCCGTGACGGGCTGGACGCCTGGCGGGAGCGGGCGCGGCAGGTCGTCGTTTCCGACGGGGGGACCGTGAACAACACCGTCAGTGGCGGCACCCAGACCGGGCCCGTGTTGCAGGGCCGGGATTTCTCCGGGGTGACGTTCACGGCTGCTCCTGTGCAGAGTGTGGTGCCTGTGACCGGTGTGCAGCCGGGCGGCGCGGTGCCTGCGGAGGGCCGTGGGGCGACCGGGGCCGCTGAGAGCTCGGTGGGGTGAGCGAAGCGCGCTCCGGAGGTGCCGGAGGGGGGCGGGACGGGCAGGTCAGCAACACCATCTCCGGTGGGCTCTTCTTGCATGCGGTCATTCAGGGCAGGGACATCACGGTCCAACTTCCGCCGCAGGTCACCCCCGTTCTGTACGGTCTGCCGGCGCCTTCGCCCACGTTCACGGGACGGGACGAGATCGTGGACCGGCTGCTGGAGCATCTGGCTCCAGCAGCCGGTGAGGGCGTGGGTTCCGGTGTGGGGGCGGGTGGGAGCGCCGAGGGTGCGGGTGTGTCCGGTGGGCAGCGGCCGGTGCTGGTGACGTCGGTGGCGGGGATGGCCGGCGTGGGGAAGACCGAGCTTGCCGTGCAGACCGCTGCGAGGGCCCTTGCGAGGCCGGGTTGGTTTCCGGGGGGAGCGCTGTTCGTCGATCTGTTCGGCTATGCCGGGGAGGAGGGCGATGAGCGGAGGGTGTCGGCGGAGCGTGCGCTGGAGGGCCTGCTGCGTGATCTCGCGGTGCCCGGTGAGGACATTCCGCAGGGGCTGTCGGATCGCCAGCGGTTGTATCGGAGTGTTCTCGCCGCCTATGCCGAGGAAGGGCGCAGGATCCTCGTCGTCATCGACAACGCTTCCAGCAGCGTGCAGGTGCGGCCGCTGCTGCCGAACGACGGGCAGACCGCGGCACTGGTCACCTCCCGGCACACGCTCGACGGCCTCAATGCCCGGCTCGAGGACCTCGACACGCTCGACGAAGGTGCTTCGCTCGCGCTCCTCGACACCGCGTTGCGCCATGCGCGCGGCGATGGCGACACCCGTTTCGCCGACGACCACGACAGCGCGCGTACGATCGCCCGGCTGTGTGCGGGGCTGCCGCTGGCCCTGCAGATCGCGGCCGCTCTGCTGGCCGTCGCTCCGGCGAGGCCCGCCGCCTCGCTGGCCGCCGCACTGGCCGACGAGCACACGCGTCTGCGGAGGCTGAGCCGGCCCGACCGTGCGGTCCGTGCGGCTTTCGACCTCTCGTACGACCTCCTCGACGCCGAGCACGCCGAGCTGTTCCACCTCCTGCCGATCAACCCAGGTCCTGACGTGTCCACCGAGGCCGCCGCGCATCTGGCCGGGACCGACCCCGACACGGCCGAGGAGCGGCTCCAGCATCTGGCCGAAGCGCACCTCATCGACCCCGTGAAGGAGCAGTGGGGCCGATGGAGGATGCACGACCTGGTGCGTCTCTACGCCGAGTCCGACGAGCACGGCCGGCCGCGCGGCACCGTCGATCAGCAGGAGGCCGCTCGGAGTCGACTGTTCGAGTACTACGACACCACCACCGCTGCCGCGGTGTCCCCTCCCGATTCCGATGCCGACCACGGCGCATCACGCTTCCGTGACCGCCTGCACGCCGTCGAGTGGCTGGACGCCGAGCACCGGAGTCTGATCGCGTGCGCCACCGCGGCCGCAGCCGCGGGCCACCCCGTCGTCGCGGCCAATCTGGCGCTCCGGCTCGGCAGCTACCTGGACGGCCGCAGGTACTTCGACGACCTGATCGCACTGAGCACCATGGCGTTGGCCATCACGCGCGAGCAGGGCGCACGGCGTAGCGAAGCGCTCGCCCTGACCAACTTGGGCAGGGGCCTGCAGCAGGTGAGGCGCTTCGACGAGGCGCTCGACGTACTCGCCGAAGCGCTGGTCATCCACCACGAGACCGGCCATCGGCGCGACGAGGCGCTCGCGCTGACCCAGCTCGGCGTCTGCCAGCGCCAGGTGAGACGCTTCGAGGAGGCGATCGGCTCCTACAAGCGCGCCCACGACATCCTGTTCGAGCTCGGTGACCACGAGACGCGGACCGTCGTGCTGAGCAACCTCGGTACCGCTCACCGGCAGGCGGGAAGACCCGGCGAGGCCGAGACGTACCACCGGTTCGCCTTGGCCCTCATCCGAGAATTCGGCAACGACCGACTGAGTGAAGCCACCGCGCTGAACAACCTGGGCACGGTCCTCATGGACAGGGGGAACTTCGAAGAGGCCATCTCCGCGCACGCCAACGCGGTCGTCATCTTCGGCGAGGTGGGCCAGCACCACCGGCAAGGCAGGGCACTGGACAACCTCGGAAACTGCCTGCGCGGGGCGGGCAGGTTCGAGGAAGCCGTCGACGTCCACATCCGCGCACTGAACATGCACCGGGCCGTCGGCGACCGCTACGGCGAGGGCATGGTGCAGAACAACCTCGGCGCCGACGCCGCCGGCCTTCGGCTCTTCGAGCAGGCCGTCGACCTCTACGTGGGCGCGGCCCGCCTGTTCCGCGAGCTGGGCGACCGCCACGCGGAGACCGTAGCCCTCGACAACCTCGCCCACTGCCTGCAGCAGGCAGGCAGCCCCCGCCCCATCTCGCACCCGCCGCCCTCGCCGACGCCTACAAGACCCTCCTGGAAGCACGCCGCCGACTCGTCGACGCGGCCGATCCCGCCGTCCTGTCCGCCTGGGGCAGCCACGCCCACTGGCGAGGCGAGGCGGGGGACCCCGAGGGAGCCGCGGCGGCCTTCGCCGAACTCCTCGAAGTGATGAGGGGAGCCCTGGGGGAGGACCATCCCCACGTCGAGATCGTCCGACGCAACCTGATCCACTTCAGGGAGCAGGTGGACGGCTGACGCCGGCAGCGTGCCGTCGGCGAGGAGGTCTGATACGCCTCGCCCGGTACACCCGCGCCCGAGGCTTGCTCCGCTCGGCCTTCTCGTTGCGGGCGAGGTGATTCAGTCAGAGGCGGGGAGCTGGTGCCACCAGTGCGTGCACCCGCCGGAGCAGTGGCGATCACGGCGTCGGGCGTCGGCGACGGCGAGTACCGCGACGAGCAGCCGGAACGCCTTGCGGCGTTCGTCGGGAGGGGTGAGCCCGGCGATCTTCCCCAGCTGCTCGTCGATCCGGCCACGGGTGATGAGCACCGCAGGCGTATGCGTCGGGCGCAGCCCCGCACGACGGACGCCCTCCGGGCCGTCCTCGGTGACGGCACGCGCCTGGATGCAGTGGTGGCGCAGGAACACCAGCGTCTCCGACTGCGCCTCCGGTCCCAGTCGATCGAACCATTCGAGGCCCTGCGACATCGGGCGCAGCCCTTGGGCCAGTTCGTTCAGCATCAGGTCGCGTTCGGTCATGACGGCTCCCACCGGACAGGCGGCGATCCGCCGCGATGACAAGAATGCCGAGCAGCACCGCCGGATCGACCGTGCCCTCTGCTCAGTGGCCCAGGCGTGGATCCGCCGCTGGTCGGCGACGGTCTCCACCTGGTGGCCGGGCCCGGAGGCCGTGCGCCCACCACCCGGTCATGGAGTTACTCTGCCCTGTGCCACGGGTGGCGGTCCCCATGGTCCCGTGGCGGCAGCCCGGGACGTCGGCCCCACCGGGTCCGGCCTCCCAGGACAAGGTCGGCATCCGGCCACAAAGTGCGCCTCGCGGGGCAGCGGTGCGGCGCACGGGTGGGTAGAGATGGAAGCATGAAGCACCGAACCAGCCGATCGAATGGAAACGCGAAGTGAGCATCCCACCCGGACAGCGCCCGACGGGCAGAACGTGGACCGTCCGCCTCACCGGGCACCCCGACCGCTCCGCGACGGTGTCCTGCAGTACCGAGGCATGTCGTATGCCGCCCCGGTCCAGGGACATCAACGCGTTGCGCCACTTCGCCCACCAGCACGTCCAGGCCCACGCGCGCCTCGTCGTCCCGCGAGCCCAGTCGACCTGCGCCTGTGCCGCGGTCGAGTGCCGGTACCACACGGCCAGGGCGACATGCATGGGCCGAACCCTGCTGCTCCTCATCCACAACCGCGCCGCGGGCGACGTGTGGACCCTCGCCGAAATCTGCCAGAGCTGCGCTCCCCACATCACCCACACCACCGTGCTGTCCGGTGCCGCGGGTCCGGCCGGTCGCACGGCTCCCGCGCCCAGGACGCCGCCACCGGCCCCCGTGCAGGTCACCTTCTCCTCCGAGCAGACAGCCGGCCCTGACGACGCGGCCGCCGTCCGCCGCAGCCAGCGACCCCCGCGAAGCCGCTCCAGCCGAGGCAGCACCGGCCGCCGCGCCCGGTAGGCCGAAGGGGCCGACCGCACGAGTCGGCCGCACGAACCGCGCGCACGAACCGGCTGCACGAACCGGCGGTAGGAAGCGGCCGTACAAACCGATCGCACGCACAGACGGTACGCACGGCGCGCGGAGCCGTGTACGAGCGGAATCGCGTACAAGCGGAGCCGCGTACGAGCGGAATCGCATAGCCACGGAGCAGTCACGCCCGTGCTGGGACGCTGTCTGAAAACAGGTCTGGGAGCGTCGGCGTCGCGCACTCCGAGTTCGAGGAGTACGGCTCGGAGAGCGCAGGCCAGCGGAGCCGTGGGGAGATCAGCGAGGTCATCGGAGGGGCGTGTCCTCGCCAAAGACTGCAGGCTTGAAGTTTTCGTCCCTATGTCAATGCACGCCACACTTCGACTGCCGGAAGTGGTGGGACGACATGTGGGCGGGGATCGCCTGTTCTCCTCAGGATGGCGGCATCTCACCCCCATCTGGAGATGCGAATGAAGATCAGGAAGCTCCTCGTGGCCGCTCTGGCGGCTTTCGGAATCGCCGCGACGGCGGTGGGTGGCGCGACCGCCGCCGTGCCGGCACCGACCCCGGGCTCGCTGCAGCGGTACGACATCAGCGCGACCTACGTGAGCGGGCTCTCGTCCGGCGGGTTCATGGCCAATCAGATGCACGTCGCGTACTCCGACGTCTTCAAGGGCGCGGGCATCTTCTCGGCGGGCCCGTACGACTGTGCCCAGAACAACCTCAACACGGCCTTGTACGGGTGTATGGACACCTTCATGGCACGCAAGACGCCCGCGCAGCTGGAGCAGCTGACCCGGGACCGGGCGGCGGCAGGCAAGCTCGACCCGGTCGCCAACCTGACGGGCGACAAGGTGTGGCTGTTCCACGGGACCAACGACACCACGGTCAAGGCTCCGGTGAACGACGACCTCGCCACCTACTACCGTGACTTCGGCGCGGACGTGGTCTACAACAACACGTCGTCCTCGGGCCACGCCTGGATCAGTCCGCTCGGCCCCAACTCCTGTTCCTCCACCGACTCGCCGTACATCAACAACTGCGGCGGCGACCCGGTGAAGGACATGCTGACCCACCTGCTCGGCAGCGTCGCCCCGGCGAGCACCTCCGCCCTGACGGGCAAGCTGGTCAAGTTCGACCAGAGCAGCTACGCCCCCGGCGGCAGCCCCAGCGCGATCAGCATGGGCAACGAGGGCTTCGCCTACGTCCCGCAGTCCTGCCAGAGCGGTGCCTCGTGCAAGCTGATGGTCACCCTCCACGGCTGCTACCAGTACTACGGCCTCGTCGGAAACGCCCTCATGGACAAGGGCTACCTCAACGAGTACGCCGATACGAACGACATGATCGTCCTCTACCCGCAGGCCACCACCATGACCGGCAACCCGCGTGGCTGCTGGGACTGGTGGGGATACAAGTCAGCCGACTACGCGCAGAAGAGCGGCCCGCAGATGACGGCCGTGATGAACATGGCCAAGGCCCTCGGTGCGGCCACCACCAGCGCCCCGACCCTGCCGGCCCCGACCGGTCTCGCGGTGACCGGTACGACCGCCGGAAGTGCCTCGCTGGCCTGGAGCGCCGTCTCGGGTGCGGCTTCGTACGACGTCTACCGTGACGGCGCCAAGGTCAACGCCACTCCTGTCACGGCAGTCACCTTCACGGACAGCGGTCTGACCGCGGGCACCACGTACGGCTACACGGTCGCGGCCGTCGACGCCTCCGGTGCCGTCGGCGTCAGGACCGCCCCCGTCACCGCCACCACCACCGGCGCCCCGACATGCGTGACGGCCAGCAACTACGCCCACACGCAGGCCGGCCGCGCCCACCAGACCGGCGGTTACGCCTACGCCAACGGCTCGGACCAGAACCTCGGTCTGTGGAACACCTTCACCACCAGCACCATCAAGGAGACCTCGCCGGGCTACTGGGTCACGTGCTGACCCTGGCCTGACCCGTTGAATGCCCGTCGTCTTGCCCGTGATGAGTTCACGGGCAAGACGTGCGCGTCGGGGATGGGGGATAGGGGTGGGCGTGGGGGGTGTCGCGGTCGGACTGGCGTGATCAGGACGCTAGTTGGCTCATCGGCGATGCTTCGTCCATCCGTTCGGCAAAATGGTTTGAGCCTCGGCGGTGACACCGACAGGATGGGAGGACATCGATGAGTTCTTCCCGGGTCCGAGGTCTGTCAGGGTGACCCGCCACGTGCGGAGGACACTCACATGACGGAAGGCGCCATGCTCGCACCAGACTCAACCCCCACGCTCGCGCCCGCGCGAGTCACCGCCGTGCTGCGGATCCTCGTGCTGTCCACGTTCGTCGTCCTGCTCAACGAGACGATCATGGTCAACGCGATCCCGCGGCTCATGCGCGAGTTCGAGGTCACGGCCGCCGCCGCGGGATGGCTGTCCACTTCCTTCATGCTCACCATGGCCGTGGTCATCCCGGTGACGGGATGGTTCCTCCAGCGCGTGACCACGCGCACCGCCTTCGGCCTGGCGATGGCGCTGTTCCTCGCCGGTACGGCCCTGGCCGCGGCCGCGCCCGCGTTCCCCGTGCTGCTCGCCGCCCGCGTCATCCAGGCCAGCGGCACCGCCGTCATGATGCCGCTGCTCATGACGACACTGATGACCCTCGTGCCCCCGCACGACCGTGGCCGGGTCATGGGCAACATCACGCTCGTCATCTCCGTCGCGCCCGCCCTCGGCCCCGCGGCCTCCGGCGTGCTGCTGCAGCTGGGGACCTGGCGCCTGCTGTTCCTCGCCGTGCTGCCCATCGCCGGCGCCATGGCCCTCTTCGGACGGCGTGAGCTGGTGAACATCGGCGAGCCGCAGGCCGGACCGATCGACTGGGTGTCCGTCCCCCTCGCGGCGGCGGGCTTCGGTGCCCTCGTCTACGGCCTGAGCGGCCTCGGCGCCGGGAACGCGGCCCAGGGCCCCGTGTCCCCGTCGGTCATGACCGCGACCGGCGCGCTGCTGGTCGCCCTGTTCGTATGGCGGCAGCTGGCCCTGCAGCGCTCGTCCACGCCGCTGCTCGACCTGCGCGCCCTGACCTTCCGCCACTTCTCCGTGGCGCTGGGCCTGATGTGCCTGTCCTTCATGGGCCTCATGGGCGCGTTCATCCTGCTGCCGATCTACCTGCAGGAGGTGCGCGGCCTGACCTCGCTGCAGACCGGGCTCCTCCTCATCCCCGGCGGCCTCACCATGGGTCTGCTCGGACCCCAGGTCGGCAAGCTCTACGACCGATTCGGCGCGCCGCGTCTGGTCGTGCCCGGAGCCGTCCTCACGGCTCTCTGCCTCGCACTGTTCGCCTTCACGGGCGAAGAGACCTCGCCGTGGGTGGTGCTCGCCCTGCACGTGGCCCTGAGCGCGGGCATGGCCTTCGTCTTCACCCCCGTCTTCACCTCCGGACTCTCCGTCCTGCCCCCGCACCTCTACCCCCACGGATCCGCCATCCTCGGCTCCCTCCAGCAGGTCGCCGCCGCCGCGGGCACCGCCCTCGTCATCAGCGTCATGTCCGGACACGCCGCCACGGCCCTGACCGAAGGCGCCGACGCCACCAGCGCCCTCTCCACCGGCATCCGCTGGGGCTTCGGCATCGGCGCCGTCCTCGGCGCACTGACCGTACTGGTCGCCCTGCTGGTCCGTACCCCGCCCGCTCCGGAGATGCCCCCGGCGGCGGAGCCCCAGGACGAGGACGGCACCACGACGAACAAGACCGCCCAGGCGCCGAACTGACGCTTTGACGGATCCGGCGGATCTTCCGCATCGGCCCGGCGCTCGCCTCGACGAGGGGTGCGCCGGGCTTCGTCCGTCACGGGAACCCTGGGCCTCGGGGCGCGGGTCTCGGGGTGCGGGCCTCGGGTCACACGTCGCGGTTCGTCCGGGCGAACGTGGCGGCTGGCAGCCATATGAGTACGCGTACTCACTCCGACCTCGGCAACCGCGCCCATCCGCCGCGCCATCCGGCTCGCCTAGGGTCCTCGTATGCCCGACGAGACCATGCCAAGCCTCCCCGCCCTCGACGCCACCGAGCCCGGGGTCTCCTCCTGCCTCCGGGCGGTCCTGGGATGCGGAGGCGCCGCGCTGCTCGGCGTGCTCGCTCTGGTCGTCGCCCTCGCGTGGGGTTCCTGGGGGTCCACGGACTTCCCCCGCGTCGCGCCCGAGGAGATGGCGAACCGCGCTCTCCAGCGCTCTCATGAGGCCTACGACGTCCTGGGGTTCACCCGCACCATCGAACCCGGCGTCGAGGACATCGGCGTCAGCACCGAGAACACGCTCGGCTCCAGCTTCTGCTACGACGGTGGTCTGCTCGGGCTGGAGGACAAGACCATCGACGGCGCCTACGCGATGAACCACCGCTGGGCACTGGACCGCGTCCCGGCCACCCAGGCGATCCCCGGCCTCCGCCGACTCGTTCGGTACTTCGAGGACAACGACTGGAAGATCTCGTCCTACCGCGAAGGCGAACAGGGTCGGGACTGGGAGCTGTTCGTCCAGCGCGACGACGGCGCCGAGCGGATGTCCTTCACCTGGTACCCGGACCGGAACTACTTCACCGGCGGCGCCGGCGTGCCCTGCGCCTACGACCCGGCGTGGAAGACCGGCGACGCAGGCCCCGCCGGGGACAACGAGAGGCCCCCGGCCTTCGGGCCCACGCCGCAGAACTAGGCCGATGCGGTCGGAACCGGCGCTGTTCGTCAGGCCGTCGGCCCCGTGCGGCGCCGCCGCACGTCTCGCACGAGCGAATACAAGGCGCTGAGGAAGATCACGGCGCCGGCCGCGAGCCACAGGGCCGACGCGCCGGAGCGGTACTCACGGACGGCGTGTACGAGGAGGAACGTGCTGGCAAGAACACCGAGGGCCGAGATCAGAGCGCTGATGCGGTTGGTCATGCGGGCATCATCGACGATGACCAGGGCCGGCGGGAGTGGTCTCGGCGGGATCTTGTGCCCCCCCGCTCAGCGCGCCGGCGGTTCGGCCTCGGTCATGACGTGGTGGGGGCGGGGGTTGGAGCTGGGACGGGGGTCTCGTCGGGGGTGGGGGTGTTGTCGGTGAGTTGGTCGCGGAGGTAGTTCCAGAAGACGGCGAGGATGGCGGCCGAGGGGACGGCGAGGAGGCTGCCCACGATGCCGGCGAGGCTGCCGCCGAGGGTGACGGCCAGGAGGACGACGGCGGCGTGGAGGCCGAGGCCGCGGCTTTGGATCATGGGTTGGAAGACGTTTCCCTCCAGCTGTTGGACGACGATGATGATGGCGAGGACGATCAGGGCGTCCGTGACGCCGTTCGAGACGAGGGCGATGAGGACGGCGACCAGGCCGGCGAAGAGGGCGCCGATGATGGGGACGAAGGCGGAGACGAAGGTCAGCACCGCGAGGGGGAGGACGAGCGGGACGTCGAGGAACCACAGGCCCAGGCCGATGAAGACGGCGTCGAGGAGGCCGACGAAGGCCTGGCTGCGGACGAAGGCGCCCAGGGTGTTCCAGCTGCGCTCCGCCACGATGGGGATGTCGACGGCGAGGCGTCCGGGGAGCTGGCGGGTGAGCCACGGCAGGAAGCGGGGGCCGTCCTTGAGGAAGAAGAACATCAGGAAGAGGGCCAGGAAGGCGGTGACGACGCCGTTGAACACCGTGCCCACGCCGGTCGCGACCGCGGTGACCATGCTGCCGATGCTGTCCTGGAGGCGGGCCATGGCCGTGTCGAGGGCGCCGGAGATCTGGTCGTCACCGATGTTCAGCGGTGGTCCGGCAGCCCATGCGCGCAACCGCCCGATCCCCTCGATGACCCCCTTGGAGAGCTCCCCGGACTGAGACGCGACCGGCACCGCGATGAGCGCGATGACGCCGGCGACGAGCAGGAGGAAAGAGACCGTGACGGCTCCTGCGGCCAGGGCCGGAGGCCAGCCGTGCCGCCGCAGGAAGCGTGTCAGAGGCCAGGTCAGGGTCGTGAGGAACAGGCCGACGACGAGGGGCCAGACCACCGACCACATGCGTCCCAGGATCCATAGGGTCACCCCGGCCATCAGCAGGACCAGCAGCGACTCGGCGGACACGCGAGCCGCTGTGCGGAGTGCGGCGGTGGCTTTCGTGGAGCGCAAGGTGGCAGACATGGGACCACCCTATGGACCCGTGGCGGGGCCGGCGGTGCCGGGTGTTTCCTACTCCTCGGTGGGGCCGAGGTCGGGCACGTCGCGGAAGTCGACGGTGCGGGTACGGGGGCCGGCGTGGAGTTCGAGGACGACGATCTCGTTCGTGCCGGCGCGCAGGACGGGGGCGGGGACGTAGAGGGACCGCTGGGGACCGCGGGACCAGAAGCGGCCGAGCGGGAAGCCGTTGACCCAAGCGTTGCCCTTGGTCCAGCCGTCGAGGTGGAGGAAGGTGTCGGCCGGACCGGCGACCTCGAAGGTACCGCGGTGGAAGGTGGGGCCGACGGGAGTCGTGGCGGTGGCCGTGAAGGGGATGTCCTCCAGAGTGGTGAGCGGGAGGGGACAGTTCGTCCAGGCCGTCGGCTCGACGCCGTCGAGGAGGACCTTGCCGAGGAGGCCCTTGCGGTCGTGGATGCCCTGGCCGTAGTTCACCCGGCCCTGGTTCTCGACCAGGATCGAGAGCGCGGCACCGGCGCGGGGGGCCGTGAGGGCGAGGGCGTGCTCGTGGTTCTCGCGCTCCAGGACTCCGACGGGCTGTCCGTCGACGAAGACCTGGGCGCGGTCGCGGACGTGCTCGACCTCCAGGAGCGTGGGTCCTTGCAGCGGCAGGACGGTCTCGTAGAGGACGAAGCCGAAGTCCTGCTCCAGCTCCTCCATGGTGAGGGGGCGGCGGGAGTCGACGCGTGCGGTCAGTACGTCCGCGCTCGGCAGGAGTTCGGCGCTGTCCGTCAACTCGACCGCGGGGACGGACAGTTTCGGTGCCGGGGCGGGGACGGGCTCGCTCGGCACGGGGGCGTACTTGGCGATGATGTCGCGGAAGGCGGTGAACTTCGCGGTGGGGTCGCCGGCTTCGTCGAGGGGGGCGTCGTAGTCGTAGGAGGTGACGGTGGGGCGGTAGGTGTGCTTGTCGTTGGCGCCGTTGGTGAAGCCGAAGTTGGTGCCGCCGTGGAACATGTAGAAGTTCACGGAGGCGCCGGTGGCGAGGAGTTCGTCGAGTTCGCGGGCGGCGTGGTCGGGGTCGCGGACGACGTGGTGGGCGCCCCAGCGGTCGAACCAGCCGATCCAGAACTCCGTCGCCATCAGCGGCCCCTCGGGGCGCTGCGCGCGCAGCGCGGTCAGGTGGTGGGCCGCACGGCTGCCGAAGTTGGCGGTGGCGAGGACGCCGGGCAGGGCGCCGCGCTCCAGGTCGACCGGCTGGTCGCAGGTGAACAGCGGGACGTCGACGCCGCAGGCGCGCAGCGAGTCGGCGATGTGTTCCAGGTACGCCGTGTCGTCGCCGTACGCGCCGTACTCGTTCTCGACCTGCACGGCGAGGACGGGGCCGCCCCGCGAGGCGAGGTACGGCCGCAGCGGCGTCAGCAGCCGGGTGAAGTAGTCGTCGACGGCCGCGAGGAAGCGCGGGTCGCGCGAGCGCAGCCGTATGTCGGGCTCGGCGAGCAGCCAGGACGGGATGCCGCCGCCTTCCCATTCGGCGCAGATGTACGGGCCGGGGCGCAGGAGGACGTGGAGCCCTTCGGCGGCGGCGAGGTCGAGGAAGCGGGGGAGGTCGAGGCCGCCGTCCATGACGAAGTGGTCCGGGCGCGGCTGGTGGAGGTTCCACGGGACGTAGGTCTCGACGGTGTTGAGGCCCATGAGCCGGGCCTTGCGGAGCCGGTCCTGCCACTGGTCGGGGTGGACCCGGAAGTAGTGCAGCCCGCCGGACAGGAAGCGGAAGGGCTGACCGTCGAGCAGGAAGCCGGCCTCGTCCATCTGGAGATCGGGCATGCGGTGTTCGCTCCTGTACGTGAAGGGTGGTGCGGGCCGGGAGGGGTGCCTGCCCCTCTATGTTTACGCAAACATAGAGGGTGTGGCAACCCCTTCGCGGAGTGACGGGGGCGGGGTCGCGGCTGCGGCTCCGCCCGGTTGAGCGTGCGGGTGGGACTACTTGTTGACGGTGAAGCCCTGGTCGTTGCCGTACTTCACGCTGGCTTCCTGCCAGGCCTTGAGGCCGGCGTCGAGCTTGGTGGAGGTGACGTAGGCCTTGCCGACGGTGTCGTTGAAGATGGAGTTGGCGTAGACCTGGTAGGGGAGGTAGGTCCAGTCGGGTCCGACGTTGCGGGCGGATTCGGCGAAGATCTGGTTGGCCTTCTGGCCGCCGAAGTAGGGGAACTCGGTCTCCAGGAAGGCCTTGGATTCGAGGTCGGCGCGGGTGGCGGGGAAGGCGCCCTGAGCGACGCGGGAGGTGGCGCCGGCGCCGGTGGTGGCGAACTCGGTGAAGGCGTAGGCGAGTTCCTTGTTCTTGGCGGCCTTGGGCACGGCGAGCGAGCTGCCGCCGT